>JAOZNO010000994.1 GCA_029933755.1 Bacteroidales bacterium
GTTCATTGATTTTTTAAAGTAATCTCCAAAGGAGTTACTTAAGTCTGAGAACTGCATACTCTCTAACAAATTAATAAGAAACCTTAGCTAAATGAATATTCCCAACTTTATAGACACGCACTATTTGGTTTTAAGCTCCAAATATAATCACCGTAATTATAATATTGTAACTATATTATAGTTTTTTTTAGCAATAGAAAAAATAGAATATAAGAAACCTTCTAAAATAGTAATGTTTGGCACGAATTTTAAGAAACAATATATAAAAAGAAATTGGTCAATTACTTTAGCTTTATTATATTTGTCAAAGATTAAATCTCTTTATCAGCAAAAACGATTATTATGTTAAAAGTTCAATATAAGGGTTTTATAACCCTATTTCTTGTTTTCCTTGCATCATTTACACTTAGTAACTGTAACGATGATTCAGGTGAAGATATACAAAATGATACCATTGATTCAATTGATTTGCGGAATCCTACGCTTGTAAAAATAAATGATAGACTTTTTAGTGTTCCATCACCATTCCAAGTGGCCTTACTTTTTAAAGATAATAATATACCTTTTGATATCACTTTGTTAAATCCTGTACAAAATCAGGCAAATTATTCTACTAATTATAAGCAAGCGCTTAATTTAGGAATATATGGTGCTGATTTAAGTTATTTGAATATTTATGAACAGTTACCTGATGCAGCTTCGTATTTTGCAGTGGTAAAAGTATTATCAAGGGAACTTGGTATATCTAGCACACTTGATGAAAAATTAATGAAGCGAATTGAAGCAAATAACAATAATAAGGACTCATTACTTTATATATTATCAACTATTTATCGTGATGCTGATACATATTTATTTAATAATGACAGGAATGAAATAGGTTTGCTTATTCTTGCCGGAGGGTGGATAGAAAGTCTATATATAATGACAAAAGCTCTTAGTGTAAAAAATAATGAGGTAATTTTGAGTAGAGTAGGAGAGCAAAAGCACCCACTGGATAATCTGATAGAATTAATGCGGCCATATTATGGTAAAGTTTCAGATGAATTTGATGTTCTTTTGGAAGATTTGGTTGAACTTGCTGCTGTTTTTGATGGTGTAGTGATTGAATATACATATTCGAAACCTATTGTTGATGAGGCAAAAAAACTTACCACCATTACAAGTAATTCCAAAACGATAATTAACGAATATCAAATTCAGAAAATTACCGAAACTGTAGATTCAATTCGAACAAATATTATAAATTAATTGTTTCTGATAAACTAAGTTCTCTTTAAAGCATAATAAATGAAGAAATTAAGTAATTACATAATAACTGTTTTGATACTGCTAAGTATTAATTTTCATGTATCAGGGCAGGCTGACACCTTGGTTAAGTTTTGTTCTTTGAATTTAACAACGGATTATATTTCTGATGGACAACAATATATTTCTTTACTAAATGGTGATGAAATTGCTGAATTCAGAGCTACATTTTATGGCGGAAGTACATATCGTATTGTGGCATGCAGTGGACTAAGCAACGGAAATCTAATATTCTCTGTTTATGATCGTGAACGAAATGAACTTTTTTCAAATAGGAATCATAAAAATGCTCCATTTTGGGATTTTAAATTTACTTCAACAATGGAGTGTATCATTGAAGCTCAACTTGATCCTAAAGGGCCAGAGTCAGGAATAGCTATTCTTTTGATTGGATTCAAACAGTAAAATTATCTATATGTTTGTGTTTAAGGCCACCTCTTTTCATTAACAAAGGTCAAGGTATTTTATTCTTATTAGCCTGATTAATTATGCTACGCATGAGCTAAAGGTTCATAAACTTATTAGATG
>JAOZNO010000995.1 GCA_029933755.1 Bacteroidales bacterium
GATAATATTGACGAAGTGATAAAGGTCATTTAACCATTTACATAAAATGTGCTTATGTAATAGTTGGCCTTAATTTTCTTCAATAATTTCTTTAACCCTGCCAACTTCGCCACTTTCCAAGCGCACCTTTATACCATGCGGGTGATTTGCAGATTTTGTAAGAATGTTTTGTACGACACCTTCTGTAAGTGTACCCGATCTTTGGTCTTTTTTTAGTACGATCCTGACTGTTAATCCGGGTTTTATGTTTGATCTTTTGGTTCCCTGCATTATTTTTATGTTTTTAAATTAATCCAAGTTCAATATAAGCAATTTATTATAAGAATATTGTAATTGTCAGACATTCAATAGCACTGGGTTTTAATCCAGTGAAAGGGTGATTACACAAGCTAGATGATTATTTTGAATTGCACCGGCATTTATGCCGGTGACCTGAGCAAACTAGAATCTGGGCTTTAGCCCAATTAAAATCCGATCATTTTAAACCTGGCATTTTTCATCATTTCCACACAGTCTCTAAAGCGACAAAACTATTAATTTTTAACTACATATCTAAATCCTTACATTGAACCCAGAGTGAATATTAGATATTCCTAAGGCTAGTTTATGTCTTCATAAATTCAACTACCTTTTCAACTACTTCCGGATGTTTATAGTGTTTATAATGTCCACCATGTTCACCTGTAAACAGTTCTGAGTTTTCCCATTCTACATTCAGCTTTTCAATAATTTTTAAATTTGCCACCTGATCTTTTTCATCGTGTACCAACAAAACCTTATCAGCTGAAATAGAAGAATTCACTTCATGTACAGACATACCATTAACCTTTCTGCCTAATTTTTCCTCAACATAGGATACGCATTTTGCAAATAATTTATCATTTATGCTCAAAACATGCTGAAACTGTTTGAAAAATTCAAAAGGCACAGGATGCAAACCCATAAGTACTAATTTGGATAAAGAAATATTCCCATTTAATTCAGCCATACTAAAAGCCGAAGCCGCTGCCCCTAACGAATGGCCTATTACTCCGTAAAAAGGACTATAAAATAGAAGTGACCATTGGTAAATGGGTTAAGTTACCCGAAGAGTTTCCATGTGCAGGTAAATCAAAAGCAATAACGCTAAAACCATTTTTTACCAGTGCGTTAATTAGTTCACTAAAATCTGCACTCATTCCCTCCCATCCATGTACAATTAAGATTTTTTTATTGCCATTACCCCAAAAATAAAATTGAAGTTCATGTTCTTCAATAGAGACCTTTTTCGTTTCGGCAGTATTTAAAAAATGCAGATGCTTTTCTTTAATTTTTCGTTTTTTGAGTGTAGAAAATAGTTTTGTAAATAGGTATACCGAAAAATTAGGAAATAGTGAGCCCAAATACTTAAAATAAAACCGTATTACCTTTAGTTTAAAAGTTATTTCATTAGCACTTGTATAATAATTTTCGTTTTCTTCGAGTGTGTCTTTCTGACTCATAGTCTACAATAGTTAAATAAATCGCAAATATATAAATTTTCTCATATATTGATAAGAAAATAGGGCGCAGGCTAGGGCATCGCATTCAAAAAAATGAGGTTCTTAGTAACTGCATTTATTAAAATGCTTATAAGGTTAATCTGCTTTTCTATACATTTAGAAAATTGCTAAGCACTCTCTTATAGTAAATAGTTGAATGTGATTACCCTGTGGTACAGGCAGTTTGTAGCCTCTTTTTTATTGTGTTCTTATCCTATTTTTGCTCAAGATTTATGAATGTTGAGTCTGCATCGAAAAGTGTAATTTTCTGTATTTAGTCGCTAAGCGGGTTTTTAATAGGCAGATATACAGT
>JAOZNO010000996.1 GCA_029933755.1 Bacteroidales bacterium
AGGTGAACCTTTATATCTTGATGTTCGTGATTTATATTATGAAAAAGAAGATCAACCGATAATTGTTGGTGGACGTTATGGATTAAGTTCAAAAGACACTACACCTGCCCAAATTATTTCAGTATTTGATAATTTAAAGCAATCAGAGCCTAAAAATGGTTTTACTTTGGGTATTGTTGATGATGTGACCTTTACATCATTGGCTAAAGTGCCTGAAATTAGTACTGTACCTGAAGGAACATTTGAAGCTAAATTTTACGGTTTAGGATCTGATGGAACAGTTGGAGCAAATAAAAACTCAATTAAAATTATTGGTGATTCTACCGATAAATTTGTTCAGGCATATTTTTCTTATGATTCAAAAAAATCAGGTGGTATTACTATTTCTCACCTTCGTTTTGGAGATTCATTAATCAGATCAACCTATCTTGTAAATACACCTGATTTTGTTGCATGTCACGTTCCTGCATATCTGTTGAAATACGATATGTTTGAAGGAATGAAAAAGGGTGGAACTTTCTTATTAAACAGTGTTTGGGATGTTGAAGAAACAAAAAATCAACTTCCGAACAAAATGAAGAAGTTTATGGCAGAGAACGATATTTCGTTCTACACCATAAATGCAACAAAAATTGCAGAAGAATTAGGACTTGGTACAAGAACAAATACCATTATGCAATCAGCATTCTTTAAAATTGCTGAAGTAATTCCTTATACAGATGCTGTTAAGGAAATGAAAACAGCAATTGTTAAAACATTCTCTAAAAAAGGTGATAAAGTTGTAAGTATGAACTATAATGCGGTTGACCGTGGTGGTGATGTTACAAAAATTGAAGTTCCTGCTGAGTGGAAAAACTTAACAGCGAATGGTGAAACTAATGAAAAAGAGTATCCTGAATTTATCAAAAACTTTGTAAACCCTATTAATGCTTTAAAAGGTGATGATTTACCTGTAAGTGCATTCCTTGATATTGAAGACGGTACATTACCACAAGGAACTGCCGCTTATGAGAAACGTGGTGTTGCTACACATATCCCTGAGTGGATCGCAGAGCATTGCATACAGTGTAACCAATGTGCTTATGCTTGTCCTCATGCTGCAATTCGTCCGTTCTTATTTGATGCTAACGATAAATCAAAAGCCCCGGTCGAAATTGAAACTATTCCGGCAGTTGGTAAAGATCTTAAAGGCTACGAGTATCGTATACAGGTAAGTGCTTTAGATTGTACAGGATGTAATGTTTGTGCCGAGGTTTGTCCTTCCAAAGAGAAATCTTTGGTGATGAAGCCTCTTGATACACAGATGGATCAAGTTGATAATTGGGATTATGTTTCTAAAAATATTAGTTATAAGGATACATTGGTTCCTAAAGAGAAAAATTTAAAAAACAGTCAGTTTGCACAACCATTATTTGAATTTTCAGGTGCTTGTGCCGGTTGTGGTGAAACACCTTATATTAAACTAACTACCCAGTTATTTGGTGATCGGATGACTATTGCAAACGCAACCGGTTGTTCTTCGATTTACGGTGGTTCTGCGCCTTCAACACCTTATACTACAAATAAAGATGGTAAAGGACCAGCTTGGGCTAACTCATTATTTGAAGATAATGCTGAGTTTGGTTTTGGTATGGCAATAGGCTCTGACAAGTTGAGAGCCCGTATTGAACGTAAACTTGGCGAAGCAATAAGTTCTAATATTCCTGCTGATTTAAAGGAAGCAATGAATAATTGGATTGCCACTAAAGAAGATGGTGAAAAATCTCAAGCTGCAACTGATGCGTTAATTCCACTATTGGAAAAAAGTACTGAGCCATTTGCAAAAGAGGTTTT
>JAOZNO010000997.1 GCA_029933755.1 Bacteroidales bacterium
TAATTTATATTTTTTTAATAAATAAAAGTTTTCTTTTTATTCTTTTGGGTTAAAATAAAATTTTAAAGGACCTAAATAAAAAAAACGACTATCTACTAAATTCATATCTAAACGATAATGTCCTTCAAAAACATGATTTTTAAGTACATAATCAATAACTTTCTTTAAGGACCATTCTTGTTTGTCAATTAAATCAAATGCTTTTTTTATATTTGCTTGGTCTTGTGTTTTATGAAGTTCGTATATTTCAGCATTGTCAGATTCTTGGTGTGGTTTCATAGCTGTAGTTTTAGAAAGCAGTTATTTTTTCACTCAAATTAGAGTTTTATTATTTTTTTTGTTACTAATTTATTTCCATTTATTATTTTTATTAAATATTCTCCTTTTTGTAAGTTCTCAATATTTAATTGTATTATATTGATGAAATTTTCACAAACAATTTCCTTTCCGGTAATATCTACAATATAGACAGTTGATTTATTATTATTTAGAACTTCTATATTTAAGTAATTGCTTGCAGGATTAGGAAAAATACTGATTAGATTGTTGATTTCTAAGTTTTTGATACGAGTAGGCAAATAATTCCAATGATTTTCTGGATTAGCAAATCCATAACCGTAATTAGTATCCCAGAAACCATAAGTCCAAGGCCCTGATGAGGGTTCAGTGTAGCTTGTGCTTCCACCCGACCAACCGTAATAATCTTCATTACCAACATCTGTGGGTCTATAATACCTTATTTCAAAATGTAAATGCGGACCTCCTACTGTTTCGGAATATAAATGTTTAGAAATCGTATCACCTTTATTTACAGATTGTCCGTTTAAGTATCGACCATCTAATTCGTCCAAATTCAAATCAATATGACCATATAAAACAACTATTTTCCCGATAATATTTCCGACACTATCTTCTATGTTTTTGGTAATCGTTAAATAATCTCTGTATTTGGGTGCATCTTTATACGTTATAACACTCCCGTCAATTGCAGCAAACATTGTTGTTTCCTCACCATTATTAATATACATATCTATTGCTGCATGATGTTGTACTACATAATTATTTTGGCTTATTTCATCTCCAAATCCTCTATGAACAGAATATGGTGTAGTTTCTCCTGATACATTTTTAAAAGGATGTTGGAAAGGCTCTAATCTTGCAAAATGAAAAAATTTATTAATTTCATTTCTAAAATCATCCCCGTTAGCTGAATTATAGTATATAGGAGTTAGCATATCTTGATATTCACTATCTTCATTATTTGGATAGGTCTGCGAAAATAGTGGCAAAGAAAGCAACAACAGAATTCCTAATGTAATTATTTTAAGGTTTATCATACGACTATTATATTTAATTTGCAAATTACTATTTAACTTATTAAATATCATTAATTACTTTTTAAGCAATCCAATAAATTGGGTTAATTGCCCTTAACGTGGGACTGTTTGGTGTTCGGTGCTTTTTTTTATTTTTTTGAACAAAGCGGAAAAAAAAAGTACTGACATTAAACTGCTGTTAAAAGCTCAGTTTATTCATCTTTCTGTTTCAATTATTTTATTTCTATTTTTAATTGTTCCAATACCTGCTTGTCTTCAGTTAGCTGTAAGTATTTTGAATATTTATACTGATTCTCAGGATGGCAATTCAGCCCTACGCCATAAACACATAGTTTTATACCGCACTTTAAAAACTTTGATCTCAATGGCCGAAAACACTATAAGTTTCTGATTTTAAATGGTTTGTTCACAATAATGTATGAGTTTTTAAATGTATCATCGAATCTATAGGGTGTGAGTGTAAGCTCTTTATTCTCATTAGTAAAGCGAAAAAA
>JAOZNO010000998.1 GCA_029933755.1 Bacteroidales bacterium
CTTTAAGATTTGACGCCTCAATTCCAACAAAGAAAAAACGCATGAATTATTCAGGCTAAGTCAGTAATTTGTTTTCTTATTCATTTTTTAATTTATGCAATTTAATAAAATTAATCTAATAAAACATGTTCATAACTATTTTTAATATGATTGTTTCAAAATACTATCTTTGGAAACAAAATAATTAATTTTTAGTTTAAGGATGGAAAGTAAATATGTAAAAAAAATTAGTGGCTTATTGCAAATTTCTGAAAAACAAACTGTTAATACATTGCAGCTTTTTGAAGAAGGTGCCACAATACCATTTATAAGCAGGTACAGAAAAGAGCGAACCGGAGATTTGGATGAAGTTCAAATTGCAGATATAAAATCTTTACAGGAAAAATTTATTGAAATTGAAAAGCGTAGAGAGAGTATTTTAAGTGCTATTGAGAAAACCGGACAATTAACAGATGAATTACGTGGAAAGATTCAAAAAGCCGGAGAATTAAATGAGCTTGAAGATCTTTATCTTCCATATAAACAGAAACGAAAAACCCGTGCAGTAAAAGCGAAAGAAAAAGGGCTTGAACCTTTGGCTGATATTATTTTTAAGGAAACAAATATTGATATTGAGCTTAAAGCTGAAACATTTTTAAACGATGAGCTTGAAACGGTTGAAGAGGCTCTACAAGGTGCTCGTGATATACTGGCTGAACGAATAAACGAAGACGTAAAAGCTCGAAATATTGTACGTAAACAGTTTGAAAATAAGTCGGTTGTCCAATCATCTGTTAAAAAGGGTAAAGAAGAGGAAGCCCATAAATATAAAGATTATTTTGAGTGGAATGAGTCTGCATTAAAAAGTCCTTCGCATAGGATATTAGCCATGTTTAGAGGTGAACAGGAAGGTTTTTTAAAATTGGACATTTCACCTGAAAAAGAAGACACCATTTTCCGTTTGGAACGAAAATATGTTCTTGCAAATAATGCTTCGTCTAAACAGTTTTCTGAGGCAATTAATGATTCTTATTCACGCTTGCTAAAGCCTTCAATTGAAACAGAATTTAGAAAAATAATCAAGGAAAAGGCTGATAAAGAAGCAATTGATGTTTTTGCTAATAACCTTAGGCAGTTATTATTGAGCTCACCTTTGGGCGAAAAAAGAGTGTTGGCTATTGATCCGGGATTTCGTAGTGGTTGCAAAATTGTTTGTTTGGATGAACAAGGGAATTTACTTCATAATGAAAATATTTATCCCCACCCGCCACAATCTGAAACTATTCAGGCTGCTAAAAAGATTAAACATTTGGTAAGTGCTTATAATATTCAGGCATTAGCTATTGGTAACGGTACAGCCGGACGAGAAACAGAGAATTTTATTAAACGAGTGGTTAAATTTGATACAGATGTTCAGGTTTTTGTGGTTAATGAAAGTGGTGCTTCCATATATTCTGCTTCTAAAATTGCACGTGAAGAATTTCCTGAATATGATGTTACTGTACGTGGTTCAGTTTCAATTGGACGCAGGTTGATGGATCCGTTGGCAGAATTAGTTAAAATTGATGCAAAATCAATAGGAGTGGGGCAGTATCAGCACGATGTTGACCAAACAAAGCTTCAGCATAGTTTAGATGCAGTAGTTGAAAGTTGTGTAAATACCGTGGGTGTTGATTTAAATACTGCCAGTAAACAGTTATTAACTTATGTTTCGGGTTTGGGACCACAATTGGCACAAAATATTATTGATTTCAGAAAAGAGAATGGAGCTTTTATATCGCGAAAGCAATTAAAAAAAGTAAAACGAATGGGCGCAAAGGCTTTTGAACAAGCTGCCGGTTTTTTACGTAT
>JAOZNO010000180.1 GCA_029933755.1 Bacteroidales bacterium
TTTAAAATACTTTAATTAGTATTTGTCAACTAAACTAGACTTTTTCAATAAGCTCGTCTTAAAAATTGATTACTTACAAAAGTAAACCCTTGATTATTAAGACTTTGTAAACATTAAGAGCCTAAAACTATCAACGGAATACTTATATTATATGCACCAATTAATTGTTAATTACCTTGAAACAGAATTTGCTCCATTTTAAATATATTTCCCAGTTTAAAATTTTTTCTCGTAAAATACAGAAATTGAAAGGTAGTTCAAAAACTCATCTTAGAATCGTATTCACCCTTGGTATTATAGTTTTAAGCATATATGAAAGTTCCAGCCAATTCCTAAATGATGAGTTTTGTGGAAACAAAGAAGTTCTCACTTTAGATTATCGTAAAAAACCATGGAAAGGAAAGAATCAATTTCTTTTAGATTACCTAAAAAAAATAGATTATAAAGATAATATAGATTCAGTAAGGTTCCGTATTCCTGTAAAGTTTTGGATATATAGAAACGATGATGGTAGCGGTGGAGTAACAGATGAAAGAGTAAAGGTATTTATGGATTCTTTAAATCATTTTCACAAACTTAATAATACAGGTTTTAGATTTTATATAAGAGAAATTGAAAGTGTTAACAAAACAAAAAGACTGAATTTAGGGTATTTTGTAGAAGCTCCTTTGCAAACTATATTTAATCACACAAAAGCTTGTGTTAACATTTATGTTTGTGATTTTATAAAAAAAAAGGCAAATGGAGCCACATATGTAGTACGTGGAACATATAATATTGTTACGAAGTCGGTTATGCTCCAAAGAAATACTTCAAGCACGGGCCTAACTCATGAAATTGGGCACTATTTTGGCCTCTTACACCCACATCGCAACTATAAAAGTGGAAAGAACAAACAGGAAAGCGTTAGTAGAACGAGAGCTTATAAAGGTTCACTAAAAAAAGGCTTAATATGTGAAAGAAATGGAGATGGTCTTGCAGATACTCCGGCAGAGCCAAGATTAAACTTTCTGGTAGATAATAATTGTAATTTTAGTGGGCAGGCATTAACTGATAATTGGGGTGATCACTATCAGTCAGAAACGAACAACATAATGTCATACCCAACCCACTACAAATGCAGAAACAACTTCACACTAAGTCAAAAATCAGTAATGCTTTACAAAGCATCAGAAAATAAATATGCAAAATATTGGAATACAAAAGATTCAGCAAACAAAATATACCACTTTGACATTCATGAGCCAGACAATACGGTGAAAATGGCAAGCATTATTAAAAGTAATGAAAAACAGAATCATACTTTTCATAAAATATTCACTACTGGAAAAAAGGGATTAGCTACTGATAAAACGGACTGGCTAAAGTTTGAGCTTAACACAGAAAACACGAGTAATATTCTAATTAAATTTACACCAGATAAAATAGTGAACGATGAAATAACTATTACTATTTATGATGAAGATAATAAGTTAATAAAAACCATTAACACAAGTAAACAAATAGCTTCATCACAAATCCAGTTAAAAACCCTTAAAAGTGGATGGTACTTCATTGAAATTAATAAAAAGCAATCTGTTTCAAAAAAACTTTATAATTATTCTGTTGAACTTATAATTGAATAAAAAAAGCCGCAAATACATAAATTTGCAGCTAATTTTAAGTCTATATAATCAGGATCAACCTGCTTCCATATTTTCAGCTCCAGGCAGCATTCCAACGAGTTTTGTAGGATCGTGTATTAATACAGGTATATGTTGTGGACAAATCCATAATTGTTTCCCTTGAAATTCTAATCGAACTAAAGGTATTTCCATATCTGTCTTTTCACAGAATAAACAGGATTTTTTTTCAGACATAATTTTTATTTTATACGAATTATTAGTTTTTAATATATTAAGATACAAATGTCAGTATTTTAACATAAACACGCAAATATTATTCTAATAATATTGCATTTTCAATTAATTATCCAACAAAAAGAGCGAGTATTGTAAAAAAAGCAAAAACAACACTTGCAATTCCATTAGTTGTAAAAAATGCAATATTCACCTTTGACAGGTCATTAATTTTTACAATTGTGTGCTGATAAAATAATAAAGCAATAAAAATTATAGCACCCAACCAATACCACAGTGCAAAATCAGCATAAATACCAGCAATTACAATTAAAATTGCAGCTAAAAAGTGTAAAATACCCGAAATTACTAATGCATTTTTTTTTCCTGCAAAAACAGGAATAGAATTAAGTAACTGCTCTTTATCAAACTCATCATCCTGCAATGCATAAATAATATCAAAGCCACTAGTCCACAGCAAAACAATAAAAGAAAAAATAAGTGGAATAATATCAAATCCCCCAGTCACTGATAAATAAGCTCCTATGGGCGCAAGGGCAAGTCCCAGCCCTAATATAAAATGACATAGAAATGTAAATCTTTTGGTGTAACTATAACCCAAAACCACGAATAAAGCAATTGGTGAAAGAAAAAATACAAGATTATTAATAAACCATGTTGTTACAATAAACAAAACAGAATTAA
The DNA here is from genome assembly GCA_029933755.1 of Bacteroidales bacterium. GTDB lineage: Bacteria > Bacteroidota > Bacteroidia > Bacteroidales > NBLH01 > NBLH01. The sequence continues at coordinate 2,544 of JAOZNO010000180.1, forward strand.
CAATTACAAAATAAATTGCTGAGCCTGAACTAAGTTTCCCTGAAGGTATTTCTCGTTGTTCTGTTCTGGGGTTAATTTTATCAATATCTTTATCAATGTAACGATTAAATGCCATAGCAGCATTCCTTGCGAAAATCATACAAAACATTACATAAATAAGTATTAACCAATTAAAAGAATAATCAGCATATTGGGTAGCAAGAAAAAAACCAATTAATGCAAATGGGAGAGCAAAAATTGTATGACTAAATTTAACTAAAGAAAGGTATTTTTTTATAAAATCCATACTCAAAATCAATCTGTAAATGGAATTATATTTATATCAAGATCACTTTCTTCCATATAGTCATCCACTTCTTCCTGTACAACTTCTACATCAATGTCTCTACAATACCAATTTACTTCAACCTGTCCACCTTTTTCTTCATATAATTTTAACAAATCAAATATATCAAGAACAGATCTGGAACTTGAGGTGTTATAATAATTTAGTTTCACGTTAAATTCAACTGGCTTATTCACTTCAATAAAATATTTATCCAGCCATTCAAGCAAAGGGAGATAAAATTGTGTTGTATCTTCCAAATACGATTTCCCTGAAATTGTACAAACTCCCGTTTCAACATTAAAATCTACAGTAGGGATGTAATAGTTGCCAAGTTCCCCTTCAATATATAAGTTTTCCATTGTAATGAAATATTTGTATTATATTTTTACTCCTAAAATTGTTATATCATCAATTTGTAACTCATTCCCTTTATGGATATCAAGTGCATTAACTATTGAACTTTGCTGTTCATCAATAGATTTACCCAAATTATTATTTAATAATTCCATAAAGTTTTGTCTTCCATACTTACGCCTTTTTGGCGACTGAAGATCTAAAAAGCCATCAGTTGTCAAATAAAGGTTCTCACCTTTCTTTAAATGTATTGTATGCGACTCAAAAGCTTTTATCGTCTTTTTTCTTAAACGTGCTCTTCCTCCAATTCCTCTAACAGTGCCTTTTATATAGCCAATCTCATTATTATCCGTATAAAACAAAGGTCTTTTGGCACCAGCAAATTCTATTTCACTTTGCCCATTTTCCTGATGTTTAATTTTACAAATACACATATCCATACCATCATTATTCATAGTTTCATCCTGCATTAAGGCTACATGTAATCGTTGATCCACCCCTTCAAGAATCTCTGCTGGATCTGTTATTTTTCGTTCATTTACTACTTCAACCAATAATCGGTTTCCAATCATTGACATAAATGCTCCGGGAACACCATGTCCGGTACAATCAACTACTGCAAAAATGCTTGTATTGGTTTCCTTAAAATGTGTAAACCAATAGAAATCACCGCTAACAATATCTTTTGGCTGAAAAATAATAAATGACTCAAAATACTTATCAATATTAGTTTTTATAGGTAATATTGCCTGTTGAATTGTTTTTGCGTAAGTTATACTATCAATAATTTTTTTACTCTTTTTTGCTATTTCCTCATTCTTAGCTTCTAATCTAGCATTTGTTTTCTGTTTTAACCTATAGTTTTGGTAAACAACTACAAATAAGATGACAAAAAATAGTAAACCGGCAATAGAAAACATCAGCATAAGATTCTTATTTTTAATCTCCATTTGCTGAATTGCTATCTTATTTTTAGCCTCTTCTATTTCTTGCTCAACCAAATATATCATTACCTGCCTATGTTGCAACTCAACGCTATCTTCACGTGATCTAACATTCATTTTATCAAGTGCCAACTGAAGTTTGGCTGATTTTACCATTTCTTCTTTAAACATCACCATTGACTCCAGGAATACAATACTATCTTTTTTAGATTTATTGACATTCAACTCTAATGACGTTATTGTTTTACGGTATTTTTTTATATCATCCCGTTCATAAAAACCCTTATCCTTTATACCTATTTTTTTTAAATCATCTTTACTATTTGATGACACAATACTTTCGTCAGGTTCAACAATGTCAGGAATTTCAAGATAGGCATTTGAAATAATTTCGGCAGATTTCAGTTTAGCCGTATTAATAATAAGTACTGATTCTTCTCTTGTTAATAATACTAAGCTATCTATTTTTTGAAGTGCCTGATTATATATTAAATTAATTTCAGCCTGAGTATCAGGATTCAGATCCTCCACTATTTCTTTAAACTCTTCTTTTTTTGCTGTAATCTCCTCCTCTTTTTTCAACTCATTATTTTCAGCATCTTTTACAGCAGGTGAAAAATTTGTATTGTTTTTTGTAAATGAACCATTTTCGTTAATTGCAAAGGCTGCTTCATATCCACCTGTTTGTCCAGAAGTAGTAATTTTTGTAGAATTTAATGAAAAGATAATTGGCTTTGTAGTGATTCCATTACTCTTTTCTTTATCCAGCTTGGTTGATATTAGTATTTTCTTAACCGGAAGACCTTTTTTTTTAAAAATCAGCACATATTCCTTTTGCGTTTTTAAAGTTACATTAAACTTACCAGTAATACTGGTTTTAGTACTATCAACAAATTTAGAATTTTCAGAAACCAGTACTGTTGCATTTTTCACTAGCTTATTATCCAGCATTAATACACCTTTTAAAATGAAATTACTCTGTGCATTAACGGATACAAGACAAAAAACAATAAATGTTAATAATACTACTCCTTTTTTCAAGTATAATTTACTCATAATACAGTAAAAACTACATTATTAAATTAAAATTTAAATTTAGTATAATTAACTTAAATTGGAATATTTTCTTTAGATATTTATTAAAATATTATTAACCCTTTAACTATAATTCCACTCTTAATTTTAAATTTGAATTATTCAGAATCTCAAAATGACATTTAGCAACTAAAATGCAACATACATTAATTATAAATTAATATTTTTGCAGCAATTTATATATAAACCTACAGTAATGTTAGATTTTTTTTCACACGGATATATTGCACTTTTTATTATAATTGCATTTGGGATGATTATTGGCCGTATTAAGATATTTGGTTTTTCATTTGATATTTCTGCAGTAATTTTCGTTGCTCTTTTTCTTGGTCATTATGGAATGGTTGTTCCTGATGATTTTATGAAACTTGGTTTGCTTTTGTTTATTTTCACCATTGGAATACAGGCCGGACCAGGATTTTTCGAAGCCTTTCAAAAATATGGCAGAGCTTTAATAGTTACAACATTACTAGCTCTTAGCAGTGCAGTAATTGTTCTTATTATTTTAACAAAAACCTTTCATTTAGACCATAACCTGGCAATAGGGATTTTTAATGGTGCTTTAACAAGTACCCCGGGACTAGCTGCAGCAATAGAAAGTACAAATTCGCCTTTAGCAACTGTAGGCTATGGAATTGCATATACTTTTGGTGTAATTGGTGTAATACTTTCAATAAACATTCTACCCATTATTTTTAAAGTGAAAATAAAAAATGAAGAAATTGATTATCAAAACAACATCAAAAAAGACAATCCTGAATTATTTAGCCAAAATCTGATAATTGAAAACCCCAACCTGAATAACAAAAAAATATCTGAATTAAAAATTAAAAAAATGGCCGATGTGGTATTGGCAAAAGTATTGCATGAAGGTAACGTTTTACCAGTTAAAAAAGACACTATATTGTTTACAGGGGATTTAATAAAAGTTACGGGTTCAAAAACAGCAATTGATCAGGCAAAAATTGTTATTGGAAAAAACAGCGACAAAAAATTCCCACCCACAAAAGAAATTGTTACAGAGTGGATTTTAATTACAAACAAGGCTATAGTTAACAAAAAATACAGCCAACTGGATTTAAGTACAAATCATAATGTTACTATTCTTAAAATAAAACGAAGTGGAATTGAAATAACACCTAAATCTTCAAGTATTTTTAAATTCGGTGATTGTATACAAATTACTGGTGGAAAGCCTGGTATTACAGCAACAAAAAAAATACTAGGTAATGACACAAAAAAACTTTCACATACTGACTTTTTACCTATTGCATTAGGTATCATTCTAGGAGTTTTACTAGGGAATATAAATATTCCTATAGGTGGATTTATCATAAATTTGGGTATGACTGGAGGAATACTTGCTTCCGGCATATTTTTAAGCAGACTTGGCAAAACGGGCTCTGTTATTTGGTCAATGTCTGGCCCGGCAAATCAATTATTAAGAGAATTAGGACTTCTGCTTTTTATGGCATCTGTTGGCACAAAAGCCGGTGTTACTTTTATAGAAACTATTAAAATTTATGGTTTTGAACTAATTTTCTCCAGTATAATAATTGCTATTGTTCCAATTATTTCTGGTGCTGCTATTGGAAAATTAGTTTTTAAAATGAATTTCCTAACACTACTAGGTGTTGTAACCGGTGCAATGACCAGTACACCAGGTCTAGCAGTAGTTAACTCAAAAAGTGACTGTAATGCTGCACCAATTGCATATGCAACTGTTTATCCTGTAGCTTTAGTTTTTATTATAATTATTTCGCAATTACTGCCAAAAATCCTATAATGTACCACAGCTCTCCCGAGCTGTGATTCATAACTTGAAATATTCAAATCAACAAACTCAAACAGCTCAGGAGAGCTGTTCTACCGTACCACAGCTCTCCCGAGCTGTGT
>JAOZNO010000999.1 GCA_029933755.1 Bacteroidales bacterium
TAGTGAAAGTAAAACTTCTTGGTGCATGCAACTCTTGCCCCATGAGTATACAAACTCTTAAATTGGGTGTAGAGAAAGCGATTAAAAATGTTGTTCCTGAAGTAAAAGAAGTGATTGCTGTAGATGATAATTTGGAAAATATGTTTCCCTAAAGTTTTTAGCTATCAAAACAATATACTATATATTTGCACTTATTGTATTCATTGCTTTTGGTTTCATAGCAGTCATTCCTCAAGTCATCCCATCCTGGGAAATAGCTCAAAAAATTATAGTTGAAATTACCTACATTTTCAGTATCGTATTTATCTATATTATTATCCGGCGAAGCCAGAAATATTTCTTCTCCCACTTTTCAAAAAAACACGGCCTTATCCTAACAGGATTTACTACAATATTTTTCACTTTTAGTATTCTCTTTTTATTCATAATCACTTCTCTTAGTTTTGGACAGGGTTTTATGGGATCTACACTTAAAAAAGAATACAATTACCCAAAACACAATACGACAATTTATCTTTACGATACTGGATCTGTTAAACCAAGCACATATATTAAAATAAGGAAGAGTTTCCTACCACTTATGAATAATGTAAAACTCCTCGAAAATTGTTTAGTATACGAAATTAATGAATTGCAGAAAAACGACATTGTACAATTATCAACACATAAGGACACAATTGAAATCAGTTTAAAAACTGGTAAATTACTAATAAAATAACAGCAAAAACAAACCACAAAAACTATTTTCGCACATTTACCTCAAAATAATTCAAAGTTCTGATAGAATATATTAATTTTGCTCGCTGTTTTTTAACGATATTATTATGAAAATTGCACTTGTTGGTGCCACCGGTATGGTTGGCAATGTAATGTTAAAAGTTTTAGCAGAAAGAAAACTCCCTATAGATGAATTAATTCCTGTTGCATCTGAGAAATCCATAGGGAAAGAGATTAAATTCAATGGTAAAACATATAAAATTATTGGACTAAAAGATGCGGTTGAGCTAAAGCCTGATATAGCATTATTTTCAGCAGGTGGTGAGACTTCATTAGAATGGGCATCTAAATTTGAATCAGTGGGCACTACGGTTATTGACAATTCTTCGGCCTGGAGAATGGACAAAACAAAAAAGCTTATCATACCTGAAATTAATGCTCATATTTTAACAAGAAACGATAAAATAATTGCCAATCCAAATTGTTCTACCATACAAATGCTAATGGTACTTGCCCCATTGCATAAAAAATATCAAATAAACAGGGTTGTGGTATCAACCTATCAATCAATTTCAGGAACAGGAGTTAAGGCAGTTGAGCAAATGAACAACGAACGAATAGGTAAAAAGGCCGAAATGGCATATCCCTACCCTATTGACAAAAACTGTTTAGCTCATTGTGATGACTTTACTGATAATGGCTACACAAAAGAGGAAATGAAGCTGGTAAATGAAACTCGAAAAATCCTTGATGATGAATCTATTAGACTAACTGCAACGGCAGTACGTGTCCCGGTTGTTGGTGGACATTCTGAATCTGTAAATTTAGAATTTGAAAATGAATTTGAGCTAAACGAAATTAAAGAGTTATTATTAAAAACCAGTGGAGTAATTGTTCAGGATGATATTGACAATAACATTTACCCAATGCCTATAAATGCAAAGGATAAAGACGAAGTCTTTGTTGGTCGAATCCGCAGGGATTTTTCAAATCCGAAAAGCCTAAACTTATGGATTGTTGCGGATAATTTACGAAAAGGTGCAGCAACTAATACGGTTCAGATAGCAGAATATTTGATAGAAAATTCATTACTATAATATTGA
>JAOZNO010001000.1 GCA_029933755.1 Bacteroidales bacterium
AGCTATATTAAACCAGAGCCAAGAAAGGCTGTGCAGATATACAAAAAATATGCGCAATTCTAAATCATAGCCTAATTTTACTATAGAACACAGCCAATTATTGGATATTTGTCAAAAATTTTTACTTTTAGTTGAATTTCTAAATCTCTAAACTAAAATAAAATGGAAAAAAGACATTTATTTAAAACCACAATCTACTTTTTGTTTATAGGGTTATTTTCAACGCAAATACTTTTTGCACAGGAAGATGACCCTGAGTACAATGAAAGCTGTACCTGCATTATGGTTGGGAAAGATGCAAGCACAGATGGTTCGGTAATGACCAGCCATACCTGTGATGCTTATTATCGAACCTGGCTTGAATTTGTACCTGCACAAGAGTTTAAAAATGATACGGTTCATAAAGTCTATTCAGGAACCATGCATACACATACCCGGTGGAGTAATGAAAATGTTAAACTGAAAGGTGAAATACCGGAAGCAAAAGCAACCTTTGCCTATTTAAATACCGCTTACCCAAGTATTAACGAAAAGCAATTGGCAATTGGCGAAACTACCACAACAGGTAAAAAGCTTCTTGTAAATGAAAATGGATTGTTTTTAATTGAGGAGTTGGAACGAATTGCTTTGCAAAGATGCACAACAGCCAGGCAAGCAATTACCCTTATTGGTGAATTGATAAAGGAACATGGTTATGGCGACTGGGGCGAATGTATCACAATTGCTGATACAAAAGAGGTTTGGCAAATGGAGATATTTGGCGAAGGCAAGGATAATATTGGAGGAGTTTGGGCGGCACAGCGTATACCTGATGATCATATTGGTGTTGCTGCAAATTTATCACGAATTGGTGAATTAAAGTTAAAACAAAAAGATTATTACATGGCCTCAGATAACGTGTTTAAGGTGGCAAAAAAACTTAAACTATGGGATGGTAAAAAACCATTTATTTTCTGGAAAGCTTTTAGCGATTACGATAAATCTTTTACCATTCGTGAATATTTTGTATTTAATACGGTTGCTCCTGGCTTAAACTTAAAATTTGATGCCGATGAATTACCTTTCTCGGTAAAACCTGAAAAAAAGGTAGATGTTCGTGATGTTCTGGAATTTTTTAGGGCAACCTATGATGGAACGGAGTGGGAGATGGCCAAGAACCTGAAAGTTCCGGTTAAAAAGAAAGATGAAAATGGCAATGAGTATACAGATACCGTTATCAGCCCAAGTGCACATCCGTGGATGGCCAGAGAAAAACGCAAAATGCTAAATGAAATAAAGAAAGATTTAGTCGTCAGGCAAAGACCAATTGCTGTTCAATATTGTGCTTACTCATGGATTGCTCAACTTCGTGATTGGTTACCAGATGAAGTGGGTGGTCGTATGTGGTTTTCATTTGATGTACCTCGTGAAAGTCCGCGAATTCCAATCTATGTTGGTAATTTGAATTTGCCTAAAAGTTTTGATGTATGCGGACAGGATCATTTTAGCAGGGAGTCAGCCTTATGGGCATTTAGAAGGGCAAACCGGCTTGCTATGGTAAAATGGGGCGATGGTAAAAAGATAATTGAACCTGTAGTATCAGAATTTGAAAACCGTGCGTTTAATGAAATTGATTTTATTGAGAAAAAGGCAATGGAATTGCTGAAAAAAGATGAGGAAAACGCAAAAAATGGTGTAGAAACCCAATTGTGTCGTGAATTTTTGACAAATTATTCAAATAATTTTGCCCGTTCAGCTATTGATAAGTGGTGGGAGCTGGGTGATGACTTATGGGTTAAATTCAGGTGGAAGTTTTAAGGGGAACTCACGAAAAGC
>JAOZNO010001001.1 GCA_029933755.1 Bacteroidales bacterium
TCCATGTTTATTAATTTAAAATGTCCTTTAATAATTTTTTGAACAAGACATGAAATAGTTTTCGGCTCATATTTCTTTTTTTTCTGCCATTCATGAGGAACTACATAATGCTCATTACCATATTTATCCCGTACAATTAACTCATAAACTTTTCTTTTCTTTGTAGATCCACTGTATTTATTGTAATCTTCTTCAAGACTAATTCTAAGTTCAATAAATTCAAAATCATAAGTATTCTCTAACTTATAATAAGGGTGTTCAGGCTCCAATGAGACCTTACCCGAACAATCAATTCTGCTTACCAGACAATTTATTAAAGCACCACTCTCAAAATTAAAATTTTTGTAATAGTAAGTAGGAATAAGATAACGCTCACCTGAAAAATCTTCAAACAAAAAAAAATCTTCATCCATGGTAACTGTTCTTACGTACCTGAATTGATAGCTTTCCCCTTCAATAAATTTACCTTTAGCCATTACTATTTTATAAAATACTATTTAAAGATATTATTTTCTTTTAAATAAACATGATAAATCTGCAAAGATTATTCTAATTTTGCAATTTTAAAAATTGATACAATGAATTTAAGAAGAGAAGATATAGAATTAATGGCACCTGTTGGTTCATACGAATCACTTATGTCTGCAATTCAAGGAGGGGCAGATTCAATATATTTTGGTGTGGAGCAGCTTAATATGCGAGCCAAATCAACGAACAATTTTACCACCGATGATTTACAGGAGATTGTAAAAATCTGTAAAGAAAACAATATCAAATCCTATCTTGTTGTTAATACCATAATTTACGATCACGATGTGCAAATTATGAAAAAACTTGTTGAGATTGCATTGGCAAGTGGTTTAACTGCAATAATTGCTTCTGATCAGGCAGTAATCAACTATGCATCAACTAAGGGGGTTGAATTACATATTTCTACACAGGTAAATATCAGCAATATAGAAACTTTGAAGTTTTATGCTCATTTTGCTGACGTTATGGTACTTGCCAGGGAACTAAGCCTTAAACAAGTTGCAAAAATCACTGAGGCAATTGAAACCGAACAAATAACCGGACCTTCCGGCAAACTTATTCGTGTTGAAATATTTTCGCATGGAGCACTTTGCATGGCCGTTTCCGGAAAATGTTATTTGAGTCTACATGAACAAAACTCTTCAGCAAATCGTGGTGCTTGTCTGCAAACTTGTAGAAAATCATATATTGTTACTGAAAAGGAAACGGGTTACGAGCTGGAAATTGACAATGAATACATTATGTCGCCAAAAGATTTATGTACCATTGGCTTTGTTGATAAAATTTTGAATGCAGGTGTAAAGGTGCTTAAAATTGAAGGGCGTGCTCGTCCGGCAGAATATGTTAAAATTGTTTGTGATTGCTATAACGAGGCAATTGATGCAGTTATTAATGATGATTATACTATTGAAAAAATTAAAGACTGGGAAAGTCGGTTGGCAACTGTTTTTAATCGTGGATTTTGGGACGGCTACTATTTAGGCCGTAAAATAGGTGAATGGAGCAAGGATTATGGCTCAAAAGCAACAAAAACAAAAGAATATATCGGTAAAGGCACCAATTATTTTAACAAAATACAAATAGCAGAGTTTTTGGTTCAATCCGGCAGTCTTAAAGTTGGTGATGAAATACTTATTACAGGTCCAACAACCGGAGTTATCCAAACTCATGTCACAGAAATTAGATTTGACATGAAAAATGTTGAAGAAGCCCATAAAGGACAAACTATTTCTGTACCAATAAGTGAAAAAGTGCGTAGGGCTGATAAGTTGTATAAAATGGTT
>JAOZNO010000181.1 GCA_029933755.1 Bacteroidales bacterium
ACACCATTTGGTTATTTCATTATCAATTGGCTCACTTTTTAGAATTTTCTTTTTTAAAGTGCTTTTGTTAAATGTGCCAATACCTTTGGTGAAAACAAAATGTGCCATTGAAAGCCTTTTGGAACCACTAAGTGTAATATTCGCATCAAGAACACGTAATGCTTTATTAAAGTCAACTCTTAAAATACTATCCGCTTGTGTTTTTGTAATTTGTGTGAAATCTTCATTTTTTAGGATTATGTGTCCATATCCTACTGTTTTATGCCCTCCGGGACAAATGTAGGCCTTCCCGTTTGCAAATCCTTCATGTTCTTTTATATATTGGAGTGCTTTTTCGTATTGCTTATCCCAGTCAAATACAGGTCGTATTGTGAAATTTTGATTTTGAATGTGGCTTAGTTTTTTGCCTTTTTTTTCTTCTTTTACTTTTTTGTCATTTTTTTCTTTGTCACCTTCGCTAATCGTTATGCCCGAAAAATTTAGAGCTAAAGCTAACTCGGTAACTAAAATAAATTTCATTTGAAGTGTCATATAAATTAAATTCGTTCAACAATATTTGCTGATTCTTAAATTGAAGAATATACTAAATACTTATTAATCTTCTATATAGTATAAAATCAGGATTTGATAAGCCCTGATTTTTCAGCAAAAATGGCGGCAAAGATAGAGACAAAATAGGATTGTGCAAGAAATACAGTTCTTTTTACATAGTATGCTTGTTTCAGTTGATAAATAGCCAGTGTTTAATGAGAAAAGCCTTTGTTTCCTTCCATAAAGTGTTTTGCACTTTGTTTAATTGTTCTTTATTAAATCATTATTAAGTAGTATTTTTGATGTTTTAATTTTCTTTAAATATTACTAGTTAGAGTGTGTTCATAATGTAGAGAGTTTGAACTAGAAAGTTCGAATTCGAGACGTGTGATAAATCTAAGCCGCAGTCCCGATATAGCTTTTGTAAGGTTTTTAAACTAAAAACCAACAAAAAGCAGCTTCGGGATGAGGATTTAGATTTTGAGCAACAACGTAGAAGTTGGACTTTATAGACAAACTCTAGTTAATTCATCAGGCTTAATATCTATTGACAAATGCAAAAAGAGTATGATTTTTTGGTTATAGGTGCCGGGGTGGCAGGAATGTCATATGCTTTAAAAGTTGCTGAGTTTGGAACTGTAGGCATTATCAGTAAAACGGTTGCTGAAGAATCAAATACCTATTATGCACAAGGAGGTATAGCAGCTGTTACCAATTTGCATGATAGCTATGAAAAACATATTGATGATACTATTGTTGCAGGCGATGGTCTTTGCAATAAAGATATTGTAAAATTAGTAGTTTCTGAAGCGCCGGAAAGAATACAAGAACTGATAGACTGGGGTGCTGACTTTGATAAAAATCCAGGAGGTGAATATGATTTAGCTCGTGAGGGAGGACATTCGGAACATCGAATATTACATCATAAAGATAATACGGGCGAAGAAATTCAATTGAGTTTGCTACGACAAATAGCCAATCATCCATCAATTACAATCCATAATCATTATTTTGCTATTGATTTAATAACACAGCATCATCTGGGTTATCATACTAGTCGGTATCAGTCAGATATAGAATGTTATGGTGCATATGTTCTGAATATTCGAACAAAGAGTGTCATAGCTATATTGGCAAAAGCTGTTTTTCTGGCTACTGGCGGAATAGGGAATATTTATCACTCAACAACAAATCCGTCCATTGCAACAGGAGATGGATTAGCTATGGCGTACAGGGCAAAAAGTCTTATCGAAAACATGGAATTTGTACAGTTTCATCCTACATCTTTGTATTATCCGGGTGAACGACCTTCATTTTTAATAACTGAAGCAATACGAGGCTTTGGTGCTATATTACGTACAAAGACCGAAAAAACCTTTATGCATAAATATGACCAGCGAGGATGTCTAGCCCCAAGAGATATTGTTGCACGTGCGATAGATAATGAACTTAAATTATCGGGTGATGAATATGTGTATCTTGATTGCACAATGCTTGATTCCAATGAATTAATTGCCCATTTTCCAAATATTTATGCAAAATGTAAAAAATTAGGTATTGACATAACAACGGATTATATTCCGGTTGTCCCCTCGGCACATTATGTGTGTGGTGGTGTAATTACCGATGAAAATGGAAGAACATCTATTCGTAACTTATATGCTGCTGGCGAGGTTGCTTCAACCGGGTTACATGGTGCAAATCGCCTTGCTTCAAATTCATTGCTCGAAGCAGTGGTTTTTTCACATAGAGCTGCAAAACATGCAATTTCGGTTTTACCCCGGCTGAAAATAAAAAATAATGTACCTCAATGGAATGATGAAGGGACTTCACATCCTGAAGAAATGATTTTGATTACACAGGAGTTTAAGGAGCTACAGCAGGTTATGACAAACTATGTAGGCATTGTCAGATCTAATTTAAGATTGAAACGTGCATTGGACAGGTTAAATATCATTTATGAAGAAACTGAGCTCTTGTTTGAGAAATCAACAGTTTCGCAAAAACTTTGTGAGCTGCGAAATGCTATTAATGTGGCATATATGATTATAAAAATGGCCCGAAATAGGCGTGAAAGCAGGGGCTTGCATTATAATATTGATTATCCTGAGAAATACAAACTGCTTGATTAATTCATGTTTTTTTTATTTTTGAAGTTAAATTTATATTTTTTCGGTAAATTGCACTACTTAATAAGCTGCAAAAATAATGCAGGATAAAGCTTGTAATGTGTATTTACAGTAATTGTTAACATTGAGAACATTTGATATTTAAACTGAAAATATATAAAATAATACTAGGATTGCTTTTGCATTTTGCACTCTATTTATTTAGCGGGAATGGTGCTTATGTAAATGCTCAGAATAAAGTCGTTTTTAATAATGCCAGCAAGTCTGTTGGCCTGGAAAATGAAGTATTAGTTTATATTGAAGAAGAAGCTTCCTTAACAATAAATGATATTCAAAACTTACATAGTAATTCTCAATTTAAATTAAGGATTAAAGATGTTAGTGCTTATTCTAAATCTGCCATTTGGGTAGTTGTAGAAATTGAGAATAAATTAACAGAGGAAATATATCTTGAACTAAAGCCTGAGTTTATAGATCAGATTTCTATCTTTACTGTGTTAGATGATGTTGTGATTGACAGTGTGTTAACTGGTAGTATGTATTTGTTTGAAGATAGGCGTATCAAAACTAAGAATTTTATATTTGCCATAAATCCTGGTGAATTTACATACTATATTCGGGTCAAATCTGATACATACCTGCCTTTTACACTGAAACTACTTGGGAAAAAGAACTTGTATGAAGAAAAGCATTTCTGGAACTTTATAAATGGTTTATTATTTGGAGCTTTAATTTTAGCAATTTTATACAACCTATTATTGTATTTTTCAGTACGTGATCCTGTTTATTTATACTACCTGATATTTGTTTTCTTTTCGGCTTTAACTCTTTCATATCATTTTGGTATTGGTACCCGATTCTTTTGGGGTGTGTACCCTGTTTTCAGCAAACATATTACTATATTTTACGGACTTGTAAATATAAGTGCTATTTTATTTGTAATGAGAATGTTGAGTTTGGCTTCAGCAATGCCACGGGTTTATGGGAGCTTGCAAATTATGATGGCCTTCGTGCTTAGCATAATTTTTATAGATTTATTAGGGGCTGTCTACCTGTCAAATATTTTGTTAATGTTCGTGTTTGGTTCTTTTTATTTTCTAATTTTTATTATTGCACTGCTCTTAATAAAAAAAGGTGATGTATCTGCCCGATTATTTTCCGTGTCCTTTTTGTTTCCTATTATTGCCTTTGTTATATTTTTTATACAGAATTTACATATTTTTTCAGAAAGTAATGGGTCATTTGAACTGTTGATTTATGGTGGTTACATAAATATTATGGTATTATCACTTGTAGTGGGTAATAAAATTAATGTTTATAGTGCAAATGAAGAACAGGCGCGGTATAAAGAGCTCGAAGCTTTAAAAGAGCGTGATCGTATCATAAGTGTACAAAAAATTAAACTTGAAAAAATTGTTGAAGAAAGGAACAAAGAAATAATTCACAAGAATCATGAGCTTGTTGTGCAACAAGATGAAATAGAATATCAAATTAATAAAATAGAGCGAAAAAATACTGAAATTAATAAAGTTAATAATCAGCTTCGTTCTAAGAATGAGAAAATTGAAGAACAAAATATTGACCTGAAGAGTAATAAGAATCAGCTGGAAAAAATAGTTGAATTAAGAACAAAAGAGCTGGAGAAAGAGAAAGAGAGAGCAATTGCTGCTGATCGCCTTAAAACCACCTTCTTAAATAATCTATCAAGAGAGGTGAAGACACCAATGAATGCAATTACCGGATATGCTACTTTAATAGTGAATAAATCAATTTCAATTGGTCAAAGAAATGAATATCTTCAAACCATTATAGAAAATGTAGACACCTTACTTTCTTTAATTGATGATATCGTGACCCTTTCTCGTATTCAGGCAGGTATTATAAAAGTTAAAACACGTGAAATTGATTTAAAATCGTTTCTGAAATTAGTTGCTGATGAGTTTAATCAGAAATTAGATGATTCAAAAAATAATGATATTGTAATTGTTACAGAAATTGCCGATGGTTATGATGACGTTATTATTAAATCAGATTATAACAAACTGTGGCTTATATACAAGCAATTGATGGAAAATGCTCTGAAATTTACTGAAAAAGGTGTTGTTACATTGGGAGTTAATATAGACGAGAAATTACCGGGAACACAAATTCCTAAACCAGGGGATTTGCAAAAAAGTAATTGTGAAATTGAGTTTTTTGTTAAGGATACGGGTAAAGGTATGTTTGAACAGGATATTGATAAATACATTTTCAGGCATAAACCAGGTGTTTTTAATTACAACTACAAACAAGGCGGTTTAGGCTTGGCTATTGTTACAGGTTTGGTTGATGTTTTTAACGGAAAAATAAATGTGACCAGCGAAATGGGCAAAGGAACTAAGTTTGGTGTTACGATTAGTACTGAATTAATCACAGCGAATTAATCAATATATTTCTGAAATTGCGTCTGATTACTATTCTTGATTTGACACTGGTAATAATTTTACATTTCAATAGGAACATCCCGGTCAATTAAAGCTTCTAATGACATGAACGTATCTGTTCTTAAAACCCCACGAACAGCAACCAATTTTTCAGATAAAACTTGTTTTAAGTGCATATTATCTTTTGCAAATATTTTAACAAACATAGAATATTGTCCTGTTGTATAATGACATTGTACAATTTCAGGAATCTTTTTCATCTCCTCTAAAACATCCGCAAAAAGCAAAGCATTTTCAAGGTAAATCCCAACATAAGCAGTGGTTTTGAAGCCTAGCTTTTTAGGATCAATTGAAAAGTGAGAGCCTGTAATAACACCCATGTCAATTAGTTTATTTACCCTTTGGTGAATTGCTGATCCTGAAACCTTACACAGTTTTGCAACCTCAAGAAAAGGTGTTTTGGCATTTTTAACTAGAATTGATAGTATTTTTCTGTCTAATATGTCAATATGAGTATTCTTCTCCATTTTAAAAAGAAATTGAAATTGAAATTATTTTTTTGCTATGTTTTGTTTATCCATTGTATTGAAATGAAAAAATACAGCTTTTGTATAAAAGTAAAATGTGTTAGTTCTTATCTGTAATGTTTTATTTTCACACAATTAATGGTGTAAAAGTAATAAAATAAAAGGAAAATGCGGATATTTCACCTGAAATTCTTATTGAAAATGAATTTTTATAACTGTGAGAATATTAGAAAAGACTAATCATTAAGTTTGTGTAATGCTAAAATCATTTTATATTACTACTTATAGAGTGAAAATGAAAGTTGTATTGATTTGTGTATAATAAAATCGTTATTAAGTTTGGTAAATTTAGTCATAATCATTAACATTGTCCCGTATAAAGTTGTTTTAGTGTTTTGTTGGTGTTATTGCTGACAAAATAAAAGTAAAAGCTAATAATTAAGAATATAATCATTTTTTATGTGTGGTATATTAACAGTAATTGGAGAAAATAGTCCTGAGGAAATAAGAAACTTGTCTAAAAGGATGACTCATAGAGGTCCGGATGAAAACGGTTTGGTGCAAACTGAAAATGGATCCGTATTGTCGCATGAGCGATTATCAATAATTGATTTAAATACTGGGGTGCAACCAATTCCATCGGAAGGTGAGGTGTGGATGGTGCATAATGGCGAAATTTATAATCATGAAGAAATAAGAACACAATTAGTTAATTACCCTTTTAGAACAAAATCAGATAGCGAAGTAATTGTTGCATTATATAAAGAGTATGGTTACGAGTTTTGTAATCGTTTGGATGGTGTTTTTGCCTTTGTTATTGTTGATGGTGATAAATATATGGCTGCAAGAGATCCAATAGGAGTAAAGCCTTTATATTATGGGACTGATAAATCAGGTAAAATGTATTTTGCTTCTGAAATGAAAGCAATTGCAGATCAATGCATAGAAATGGAAGCATTTCCTCCAGGACATTATTACACACTTGAAACAGGTTTTGTGAAATATTATAAGCCTGATTGGGAAAATGTATTTGTTGCAAAAGATGATGTTGATTTAAAGAAGCTTGAAAACGCATTAGTAAAGGCAACAGAAAAAAGATTAATGACTGACGTGCCTCTAGGTGTATTACTGTCAGGAGGGCTTGACTCGAGCCTGATTGCAGCAATTACTAAACGTTTACTTCCAAAAGAAAGTGAATTGCATTCTTTTTCAGTTGGAGTTAGTGAGGATGCCCCCGATTTAATTGCTGCAAAAAAAGTAGCAGACTATATTGGAACAACCCATCATAGTGTTGTTTTTAGTGTAGAGGAGGGGATTGAGTCTATAAAGAAAATTATTTGGCATCTTGAAACTTATGATGTAACAACAATAAGGGCAGCAACTCCTATGTATTTTTTATCAAAATATATAAAATCAACAGGTATAAAAACAGTCCTGTCAGGCGAGGGAGCAGATGAGATTTTCGGAGGATATCTTTATTTTCACAATGCGCCAAATGCCATAGAATTTCAAAAAGAATTAATA
>JAOZNO010001002.1 GCA_029933755.1 Bacteroidales bacterium
CGGCTTAAGTGTTGATCAGGTTTTTGCTCATATAAAATGGGAAGAGTGGATTAAAGAAAATATTGGTGTGAAAATAGAATTTCCAATAATTGCGGATACTGGTAAAGTTGCTGCTGATTTAGGTTTAATTCATCCGGGAAAAGGAACAAATACTGTACGTGCCGTATTTATTGTTGATGGTGAGGCGAAAATAAGAATTATATTTTATTACCCACAGGAATTGGGAAGGAATATGGATGAAATTTTAAGAGCAGTAGAAGCAATGCAAATTTCTGATGAAAATAAGGTAGCTATGCCGGCTAACTGGCCTAACAGTGAAATGGTTGGTAATCATGTAATAATTCCTCCGGCTACTGATACTAAAACTGCTGAAGAGCGATTAAAGAGAGCTAAAGATGGAGAGTTTGAATGTTATGACTGGTGGCTATGTCACAAAGAGTTAAAATAGAAATTCAGTTTTAAAATTTTTTCAAAAAAATGGAAGCTGCACTTTAATAAGGCAGCTTCCTGAATTGATCTACGAAACAAAGCTCAGTAAACTGAGTTTGAATTTTTAATATTTTATAAATGGTTTTAAGCTACAACTATGAAAAAGCAGGTTTAAAACTTTCATATTTATCACTTTCATACTGAGTTAGTACTGTATTTGCATTTCCTACATCCAAACCAATTGCAGTTGACTTATCTCCTCCGGTTAGCATAATTGAGTTCAAACTGTAGCCCTCACTAGTTAAAGTTAAAGGGTTTTTAACAACTTCTACTGAAGCAATTTCACTAAATTCATTTTTAAATGATTCAATAAGTTCAGGGAAAAGTGCGCCTCCACCTGTTAAATAAATCCGGTCAGCTTTTTCAAAGTCAGAATCATTAAATGAGCGACGTAGTACAGGTGAAATTACATGTTGATAATACCGTTCAAGTACATTTTTTCTTAAATCAACAATGCTTACCTTTTTTCGATCAAGAATTATGTGATCGTTCCTGAATACCATATCCAGTTGTTTTTCAGTTTTTAATCCCAGGTAATACTTTCTTGACAAGGATCGCATAAACAAGTCCACTGCATATTGCATTCCGGTTATACTTGCTGCAGTTCTGTGAACAATACCGCTATCGGTACTTAAAACTGCCTCACAAGTTCCATAACCTAAACTTACAATAAAAAAATTGCCATCTGCATTTGCTTCACCAGCACGCAAAGCAATAATATTACCAATCATTTCGGGTAATATTTCAACTTTTTGTATTTGTGTTTTTAATTTAGCTTTCTTTTTATTGCTATATGTACCCGGATAATAATCAATACTTTCTATTCCTAAGATATACTTTTCAGCCAATTTTCTATAAATTTGGTAAGTTGAAAAGGGAAAACCAGTTGTAATAGTTAAGGGTCGATTATTTGTTTGACATGAAAGTAAAATGCCAGCCTTTAAAAACAGTCTGTAATCAAGTTCATTTGGTGCACTGTTAATAGCCTTATTTGGCGATAAACCTTCTGATAAAGCCAGATTTCCTAGAATATAGGACTGATCTTCATCATATATTTGTATTCCATTAATTAAATCCTTAGACACATAATTTAGGTTTTCACCTGTGGCCTCGAACATACTAGGAAAACTATAATTTTTCTTCTTCATAATCCCAATTTTTAATAAACTTTATTTTCGTAGAGTAATGTTTATATAATTATTTACATTTTGTAACATTCAAATTCTGTACCAAAAGAAAATTACTATGCGATACTACTTACATGTGTTAATGTAATTTGCTTTATGTTAAGTGATTATGTTATGTGTGCAGATGTGTAAAAAAG
>JAOZNO010001003.1 GCA_029933755.1 Bacteroidales bacterium
GCAGAAACAATTGATGATTCTATTAATACAATGGCTATTTTTAAAACAGATTCTTTAGTGAGTGTGCGTACTAATAACAACATGCTATTTCAACATCGAGGACATGGCCTGAAGCCAATCTTCAATCAGGACAAATTAACCCGTTTGGAACGAGAAGCTCTTTATGAAAAAGCCGGGGGTATTATGATTACAAAAATAAAATGTTTTGAAAAAGAACGAAAATTTTTAGCCGGGGGAATTGGTCATATTGTTGTAGACCGACGTACAGCCCAGGCCGTTCAAACAACTGATGATTTCCGCATTGCCTCCTGCATGGCGGAAAACAATTAAGAATATGGACAAGAAAAAAATAATCCTCAAAACAAGCTTCTTTACTGATAGAATGTCTGAGGTTAATACAAAAATTCAACAACTGGAAAAAAAGCACGACTTACTACAATATAAAATAGGAAGATGGTGTGTATGGCCACTATTGCGATTTCGTATTTGCTTTCGCTTGGAACAAAAACCAACTACAAAAAAAATTGATAAATCTATCAAAATTCGATTTCTCTTTATTGCCTGCAAAGATTTCCTGAAATTTTTCTTCTTGCCAACGAAAAAAACTCTTATTTTTTCATACTCCTATGCCCGTCGAGAGGTTGAAGGTAATCTCTATAAAGATATCTTCTTTGACAATATTCTTTTACAACTTAACAATTTTTACAAAATTGAATCGGTAAATAATTATGAAATGTACCAGCTGAACAAAAAAGCCCTGATAAAATCAGATATTACCTCTTTTCCAATTGAACTCTTAACTTTCATAATGACTCTTTTAAGTATAAGACCAAAAGAAATAAAAATAATAGCTGAAAAAATTTTTCACTCTTTAGAAGATGAACTAGAAAAAGATCTAATTACAAAACAAGAAATCATCAGAAGTCTTTCTTATTTTTATTGGGGGAAAATTTTTTATAAGATCTTTTTATCTAGAATTAAACCCCAGCGAATTTTCGTACCAATTGCTGGTGAATATATGTTGGTGGCAGCAGCAAAAGAATTAGGAATTAAAACATTTGAATTTCAACATGGAGTTATCGACAGAAACCATTATTCATACACATGGACAGATTATGCATTACCATACAAAAACAATATGCCAATAGCCGACAAGTTACTTCTGTATGGTGAGTTTTACAAAAAAGAACTAGACTTACTTGGATTTTGGGGTGATTCCATATGTGTTACAGGGAATCCGAGAGTGGATATTTATCGAGGTCAAAAAATAAATAAAAACAGACAATGCACCCTTCTCTTTACATCTCAGGGCATTGAGCAGGAAAAAGTTTGTCAATTTTTCTTAGAATTTATTACACTAGCCAACAAACAATTGAACTTTTTATTATATATAAAGTTACACCCGGCGAATGAATCAATCAAAAAAAATCGTTACACCTCGATATTCCGTAACATTTCTTGTGTCAGAGTAATTGCAGCAAATGAACCTCCTTCAACATTTGAATTGATAAAAAAATCTCACCTGCATCTCAGCATCTCATCCACAACACATTTTGAAGCATTATCACTAGGCACGATCACCATAATATTACCTTTTTTCTCAAGTGGCAGAATGCTGCATTTATGTGACGATAACTGTGCTTTCAATGTCACATCTCCCCAAGAACTTTTAAACCTGTCTCAAAAATGGGAACAGCTTCCTGCGAATCATGGCCGGGGAGAATATTTCAATAAACAAGGAGCGATTACAAATATTCTCAATGAAATAAATTCGTAATTTTTCCAGATTTCATTCCTGCCACTTCCAAAACAA
>JAOZNO010000182.1 GCA_029933755.1 Bacteroidales bacterium
TTTATTAACCATTAATATATATCAACATGTTAACTTTATCAATTATTTTACAAGCAGTTGCAGGAGCGGGTTTAGCAAAATTAGGCGCAGGACTTGGAGCAGGTATTGCTGCAATTGGAGCAGGTATGGGTATTGGACGTATTGGTGATAGTGCAGTTGCTGCTATTGCTCGTCAACCGGAAGCTGTTGGAGATATTCGTTCAAACATGATTGTTGCAGCAGCCCTAATTGAAGGTGTTGCTTTCTTTGCAATTGTTGTTTGTTTGCTTATTCTGTTTGTATAAGAAAAAAAACTTGCGTTAAAACGGTTGGTTTTAGCGCAAGTTTATTCTAAAACTTTATTAAAATAAACATATTATGGGATTAGTTATACCTGATTACGGACTTCTTTTTTGGATGGTTCTTACATTTTTAATTGTAATGTTCATTCTTAAAAAATTTGCTTGGAGGCCCATTTTATCTTCATTAAAAGAACGTGAAGATTCAATTGAAAACGCACTAGAATCAGCTAAAAAAGCCAGAGATGAAATGGGCAAATTACAAGCTGATAATGAAAAAGTACTAGCTGAAGCCCGTAATGAAAGAAATGAAATGCTTAAAGAAGCAAAAGAAGTAAAACAAAATATTATTCAGGAAGCAAAAGGTGCAGCAACTAAAGAAGCTGAAAAAATAATTGAATCGGCACGACAAGAAATTCAAAATGAAAAGACCGCTGCAATCAATGAAATGAAAGAAAGTATTGCTTCTTTATCAGTACAGATAGCTGAAAAAATATTAAAAAAACAATTAGATGATCCTGCAAAACAAAAGGATTTAATGAATCAGTATTTAA
This sequence comes from Bacteroidales bacterium, assembly GCA_029933755.1. Classification (GTDB taxonomy): domain Bacteria; phylum Bacteroidota; class Bacteroidia; order Bacteroidales; family NBLH01; genus NBLH01. Next base: position 833 of record JAOZNO010000182.1, read on the forward strand.
AAAATATTAAACTAAATTAGTAATTGGTTTATTGGTATAATTAGAATACAGATATTTGTTTCTTAAAATTCCCTTTACTAATTTCTAATTATCTGTTCATCAGTTTTGGCACTTTCGCTTAAATAGTAGAATTATTTAAAACCAAAGCCAATTAATTATTAATAATATGAATTATAGCGCCATAGCAACCAGATACTCAAAAGCTTTATTTACATTGGCCAAAGAAAAGAATATTCTTTCTAATATACAGAAAGATATGGCTTTAATTGTGTCTATTTGTGATAATGAACAATACTTTAATCAATTTTTGGAGAATCCGGTACTAGCATATTCAAAGAAAAATAAAATCTTTAAAATTATATTTAAAGATCGAACGGATATCGTCACGATTAATTTCCTACAGCTTATTGCAAAAAACCGAAGAGAAATGTATCTCAGACAAATGGCAATAAATTTTCTTAATCTTTACAAAAAATATAAAGGAATTAAAACGATACAATTTACAAGCGTTGAAAAAATCAGTGATGTAGTAAGAAAAGAAATTAACGATGTAGTAAAAGCTAGTTTTAATGTAGATACAGAGTTAATTGAAAATATAAAAGAAGAGTTAATTGGTGGTTTTGTCATCAGAATTGAAGATGAACAATACGATGCAAGTGTATCAAACCAACTTGAAAAAATTAAGAGAGAAATTGTAAGTTAGAAATAACAAATAAACAATTGATAAATGGTGATTTGGTTAAGCAGATGACATAACTGGATAAACAAATAATCAGATAAGCATATAGACAAATAAACAAAAAATAATAACCAATGGCAGGAATCAGACCCGGAGAAGTTTCCGAAATATTAAAAAAACAACTCGAAGGAATCACTACTGAAGTTGAACTTGAAGAAGTTGGTACAGTTTTACAAATAGGTGATGGTATCGCTCGTGTTTTTGGCCTATCAAAAGTACAAGCAAATGAAATGGTTGAATTTGAGAATAATGTTACAGGTATTGTACTTAATCTTGAAGAAGATAATGTAGGAATTGTACTGTTAGGAGCATCAGAGGGTATTAAAGAAGGTGAAACTGTTAGACGAACTAAAAAAATTGCATCAATTAAAGTTGGTGAAGGACTTTTAGGCAGGGTAATTAATACATTAGGTGAGCCAATTGATGGAAAAGGTGCAATTAGTGGTGAAAGATATGAAATGCCTTTGGAACGTAGAGCCCCTGGTGTAATTTTTCGCCAGCCGGTAAATGAACCTCTTCAAACAGGTATTAAATCAATTGATGCAATGATTCCGATCGGTAGAGGCCAAAGGGAATTAATTATTGGTGACCGCCAAACGGGTAAAACAGCTATTGCTCTTGATACAATTATTAATCAAAAAGAGTTCTACGATAAAGGTGAGCCTGTTTATTGTATTTATGTTGCCATTGGACAAAAAGGTTCTACTGTAGCAAATCTTGCAAAAACATTAGAAGAAAAAGGTGCCATGGCATATACTACTATTGTTGCAGCTAATGCATCTGATCCTGCGGCACTACAATATTATGCCCCATTTGCAGGTGCTTCCATTGGTGAATTCTTTAGAGATACAGGTCGTCCGGCATTAATTATTTATGATGATTTATCAAAACAAGCGGTTTCTTACCGTGAGGTTTCACTATTATTACGTCGCCCACCAGGACGTGAAGCCTACCCGGGTGATGTATTTTACTTACACTCAAGATTATTAGAACGAGCTGCAAAGGTCATCAGTTCTGATGAGATTGCTAAAAAAATGAATGACATTCCGGATTCCATCAGACATTTGGTGAAAGGTGGTGGTTCATTAACAGCACTTCCTATTATTGAAACTCAAGCAGGTGATGTTTCTGCATATATTCCAACCAATGTGATTTCGATTACTGATGGTCAGATATTCCTTGAATCAGACCTATTTAACGCAGGTATCCGTCCGGCAATTAATGTTGGTATATCAGTATCAAGAGTTGGTGGAAATGCCCAGATTAAAGCGATGAAGAAAGTAGCAGGAACATTAAAGCTCGATCAGGCTCAATATCGTGAATTAGAAGCTTTTTCTAAATTTGGTTCAGATTTAGATGCTGCGACCAAAGCTGTATTGGACAAAGGTGCAAGGAATGTTGAAATATTAAAACAAGGTTTGCATTCACCATTTAAAGTTGAGCAACAAATTGCGATTATTTACTGTGGTTCAAAAGGTCTTTTATCAGCAGTTCCTATTGATAAAATAAAAGAATTTGAAACTCAGTTTCTTGATATGTTAGAAATGAGACATAAAGATGTTTTGGCAACTTTAGCTGAAGGGAAATTAACTGATGAAGTGACCAACACTTTGGAAAATATTGCAAAAGAGATTTCTGCTTCTTTCGCATAAATAACACAAACAATTAACTTTTTAGTGGTTTAGAACTGCTTAAAGTTGTACTTAGAATAATAAAATAAAACTAGATGAATAAAGAAACTTTTGAAAAGGCAGTTAAAGATTCTAAAACATTAAAATCTAAGCCTTCAAACGATATACTTTTAAAACTGTACAGTTTATATAAACAAGCAATAGAAGGTGATGTAAGTGGTGAAAGGCCTGGCGGTTTTGATTTTAAAGGTGCAGCGAAGTACGATGCATGGGAAGAGCAAAAAGGTAAAAATAATGATGACGCTGCCCAGGAATACATTGATTTAGTTAATAAATTACTTGCAGAATAATTTTAGTAACTTGTAATTATATTATTTACTTGTAAAGACACACGGCCGTGTGTCTCTACGAACAAAAAATATACTAATTACTAAACTAATTACTAATTAGAATGGCTAATCTTAAAGAAATACGTACAAGAATTACTTCTGTAAATTCGACAAGGAAAATTACATCAGCTATGAAGATGGTTGCTGCTGCAAAGCTTCGTAAAGCACAGTCGGCAATTATTCAGATGAGACCCTATGCAGAAAAGCTTCAAGACATCATGGACCACGTTATGAGTTCGGCAGAATCTCTTGAAGATAATGTTTACGCAGAAAAAAGAAATGCTGACAAAGTACTTCTCATTGTTATTGTATCAAACAAGGGGCTTTGTGGAGCCTTTAATGCGAATGTTATAAAACAAGGTGCTGAATTAATTCAAGATGAATACTCTGAACAGTATGCTGCTGGTAATGTAGATATTTACACGATAGGTAAAAAAGCAAATGACCTTTTGCACACAAGAAAAATTAGTGTAAAAGGTAGTTTTGAGGAAATTTATAATGATTTAAATTTTAAAAAAGTTTCTGAACTTGCACAAAAAATAATGGACCAGTTTACTGAAAAGGAATATGATCAGATACAAATTATTTACAACCAGTTTAAAAATGTTGCTGTTCAAAAACTTACTGTAGAACAATATTTACCTATTGCTATAAAAAATAATGAAGATGAAGCTCATGATGATTATATTTACGAGCCCAATAAAGAACAAATAACAGAGCAGCTTATTCCATACGCTTTAAAAATTCAATTATATAAGGCGATATTAGACTCTAATGCTTCTGAACAAGGCGCAAGAATGACTGCCATGCATAAAGCTACAGATAACGCTACAGAACTATTAAAAGACTTAAAATTAACTTATAATAAAGCACGTCAGGCTGCAATTACAAATGAAATTTTAGAAATTGTTGGTGGTGCTGAAGCCATAAAGAGTTAAAAAAACATTCTTAAACATACGATTTTAAATACCCATTTAATAAATATTAAGCGGGTATTTTTTTTGATATTCCAATTATTCTACTAATTTTGGTTATTAATGAAAAAACTTTCCAAAATATCAGTTATATTATTAATCCTGAGTATCTCATTTAGCTCTTGTAATAAGTATAATGATAAACCATATGCTGTTAATGGTGTATTAAATTTAACTGATTATCATATCCAAAAAGTTGTAAGCCTGGATGGAGAATGGGAGTTTTACTGGAATGAATTAATTTCACCAAAAGACTTTAGAAAAAGGGACATAGAGGGAGACACTTACACTAAAATACCCGGCACCTGGGATAATTTGACAGAGCAATACCCTTTAGTTTCCAAATTAGGCGTTGCAACATACCGCTTAAGAATATACAAACAGTTTAATAATTCCCGTTTTGGTATTAAACTGAATAAAATTAATGTTGCTTACAAAATCTGGATTAATGGTGATTTATTGTATGAAGCAGGAAAAGTTGCCGAAAAGGAAAAAAATATTATTCCAGCAAAAGAAGTCAAAACACATTATTTTGTTTCTGAATCTGATAAAATAGAAATAATATTACAAGTAAGTAATTTTAATCACAACAAAGGAGGAATTGAGAGTAGTATTCTTTTGGGAGTTGCAGAAAAAATGAAAAGTAAAGAGAAATGGGGTTTAGCTCTTAACTTTTTTCTATTTGGACTATTGCTAATTGTTGCTATAAACCATATAATCCTATACTGGCTAAGACGTGATGTAACATCCTCCTTATATTTTGCTCTACTGATATTTAGTATTGCTTTCAACTTTATTCTTATTGGAAATCATAATATACTTAGCCTGTTGTTTCCAAATATGAGTTGGGCAATGCAAATAAAACTGGATTTTATAGGCGACTATGTTAGTTTATTCTTGTTCTTAAAATATATTTCATCACTGTTTAAAGAAGAGTGTTCAAAAAAAGTCATCAACTTTATTCTCATATATTCTATATTACTAAGCATTTTTGTACTAGTAACAAGCCCTTTAATATTTACCTATTCTATAAGCCAATTTCATATTGTTTCAGGAATTTTAATAATTTACATACTACTTGTACTGGCAAAAGCAATAGTTTCAGGAAAAGAAGGATCAAAACAGGCAATGTTAGGTACAATTATACTTGTAATAGCACTTACAAACGACACGCTTAATAACAACTTAATAATAAATACGCTTAACTTACTACCATATGGATTAGCAATATTTATTATAATTCAATCATACCTTATTTCTTTTAGGTTATCAAAAGCCTATCAATATTCTGTACAGTTAACAGACGAACTGGATTACTTTAATGATAATCTTGAAAAAATTGTTAAGGACAGAACTTCAAAAATTAGTCAACAAAAAGAAGAATTGGAGGTACAGTCTGAAAGTTTGATTGTGGCAAATGACGAAATTGTAAAAATAAATCAAATATTAGAAGGTCAGTCAGTTGAAATTCAAAAAAAGAACAAAGCATTAACAGACAGTGTTAATTATGCAAAACGATTACAAGATGCGGTATTACCTGAACAAAGAATATTACGAGAGAACTTTCCTGACCATTTCATTTTATTTAAGCCTAAAGATATTGTCAGTGGTGATTTTTTCTGGTATGGCGAAGTAGATTCTTCATGGGATTTTGATGAAGCAAGCAAAACCAAAATTATTATTGCAGCAGATTGCACAGGGCATGGAGTTCCTGGAGCATTTATGACCTTACTTGGCCATAACTTTCTTCACTTAATAGTGAATATACAAGAAGTGGTTGACCCAGAGCAGATTTTATATAAGTTAGATCAATTAGTAATTGAAACACTTAAACAAAGAGAATCAGGTACTATGAAAGATGGTATGGACATTGCGGTAATGTCAGTTGATGAAGAAAAAGAAATTGTAAACTTTTCAGGAGCCGGAAACCCTATTTTTTATATTCGAGGTGGAGAACTTTTTGAGGTAAAAGGTTCACATTTTGGAATTGGCGGAGTTTTGCGAAAAGAAAAGGTATTTACACCAACAAAAATTCCCTACCAGAAAGGCGATATATTCTATATGCTTTCTGATGGCTTTGCTGACCAAATAGGTGGCCCTGATGGAAGAAAATACTACAAAAAGAGGTTCAAAGAGTTATTAGTAAAAATTCATCATAAACCAATCATGGAACAAGAAGGAATTCTCGATAAAGTTTTTGAGGAATGGAGAGGAGAAAAGAAACAAATTGATGATGTTTTAGTTATGGGAATTAAGTTTTAAGGAATTTAATTATACTTTAAATGGTTAAATTGCTATATTTCCAAATGGTTAAAACCACTGATAATCAACATAAAACAGCTTTTTAAAAGTCAGAAATTAACCCATTTTTAATTGCTATTTTTCATTAATCAAATACACTGCATGATCTTCCCAGGCAATTATTCCAGATTTTGTATAAGTTAGACTAGTTTGCGCAGAAAACAGCTTACTTTTTATTTCTGAAATAACCGTAAAATCCTGCGTACGTATTACATTTATTTTATTATCAGCAAGTTCAAAAATAA
>JAOZNO010000183.1 GCA_029933755.1 Bacteroidales bacterium
TGCTCACCTTAAAAAACAATCATTTACAAAAGTAAACTCCTGATTTTTAAGATTTATTCACCATATTTTTATTAATTCTATGGTGTTCATGAGCTCGTAAACTCGGTTCACAAGCCTAGAACTTGAAATTTCCCATCCAAACACTTAGTTTCCGTTCAGGCACTAATTAAGTGAAACTTTGACTAGTGTCAAGTCATGTATGGCATTTCAGATGTAACTCTATCCGTCTGACCGCTCCGAGCGGTCTGACGGGTTTGTTGACGTTCGCCTTACCCGAACTTTTTCACTTGACTTAACACTAGTGTATTATCGATAATATTTAAAGAATATAGCCTTTGATTAAAGTTCTCGTATTTTAATATTCCTAAACCAAACATCATCGCCATGATCCTGAAGTCCAATATGTCCCTCTGTGGCAGGTTCAACAAAATCCGGATAATCTTTAAATTTACTGTTTGCTACCATTTCTTTCCAATCATCTGTCCATAAATGGTATTCAAGTATGTTTTCACCATTCATCCAATGTATAACAGTTCCTTTATATACCATAATTTTAATATGATTCCACTCACCAGCAGGTTTTACTGTTTCTGGTGTGCAAGGGATTAAATCATATAAAGACCCGGCACGACGATTGCCATCAGTACCTAGTTTTCCATCAGGATGTTTTTCATTATCAAGTATTTGCATTTCAGGTGATGATTTCCATATTGCCTGATCTGGTTTTTCCTGTGTTAGGTAAAAGATACCACTATTACCACCTTCAGAAACCTTCCATTCCAGTGACAATTCAAAGTTTTTATATTTGTTTACCGTAATAATGTCTCCACCACCACCAGCTTCACCTTTTCCTGAACTTTGAACTTTAAGTGTTCCATCTTCAATAACCCAACCTTTTTCAGGAAAAGTTTCTTTACCATAACCACGCCATCCCGTTGAAGTTTCTCCATCGAATAGACTAATCCATTCTTCAGCAGGTTCATCTTGCGAAATTGTATCTGTATTCGATTCCGTTCCTGTATTGTTTTCATCTGTATTTTCCGGAGTGTTACCACAGGAAATAAAGGAAATAACAAAACCTATAATTATTATGTAACTTGTTAATTGTACTAATTTGTTTTTCATATTCATTTATTTAATATCTATTTTTATTTAAATTGTTAATATCGTCATGGCGAGGAACGAAGCCATCCCCTTATTTCAGGGGACTGCTTCGCTATTGCTCGCAGTGACGTTCTCTTTGTTGTGGTCATAGAAAAACAGATTCTATGAACAAACACTATTTAGGCATATCAGGTAAACTCCATGGTTCACGATATTTATGCTTAATTAATTCTGCTGCAAACTCTTTCGCTGAAACAGGATCTGTCCAGTCTTTTTTGAAAGTTGGGTGTCCATTATGAATTTTAAACCCATCTTTAATTACTGTTTTAATTGTTTCATTATCTGTTAAGTTCGTAATCTGCATGTTCTCACCATCCCAATCTAATTCTTTGTTTAACGACTGTAAGCGAACAGCTAAAACGCCCATAACAACCATTTCATTAAATGGTCCGGCTTCACTAAAATCTGAGGATGTTGGAACACGGTTTTCAGGGCTTTCTTTACACGCACGCACCCAATCCATTTCATGGCTGGTTTCTATCCTACGGCGGAATTTAGGTGCTTTTGGTGTTTTTCCTGATAATAACCAAGGCTCTTTGCCGTATGTTCCACATATTAAAGTGTCTTTTGTTCCATGGAAAATTGCTCCACCACCAGAATTATTCGGATTTTTTCCATCAGGCCAACCTTTTGGAAGCATTGGTTTAATTCCTCCATCGTACCAATAAACATCAACTTCAGGTAATTTTTCATTTCTTTTCATTCCTTTCCATTGTTTTTTTGGAGTTCTGCTAGGGAAGGTTAATTTAGCAGATTCTGAAACTGGTGCACAATCCTGTAACAATAAACTTGAGCTTGCTTGTGCATGTGTCGGATATTTTAAATCGAGTCCAACAAAAACAGGATGAAGTATATGACAGGCCATATCACCTAGAGCACCTGTACCATAATCCCACCAGCCACGCCAGTTCCATGGATGATAAATATGGTTAAAAGGACGCATTTTAGCCGGGCCGGTAAATAAATCCCAGTCTAAACCTTCAGGAACCCAGTCTCCTCTTTCAGGGGTATTTAACCCTTGTGGCCAAATTGGACGATCAGTAAATGACTCTACTTTAGTGACTTCACCAATTTCACCATTTCTTAGCCACTCCGTCACAAGATTTACACCTTCGCCAGATGCTCCTTGATTACCCATTGAGGTAGCCACTTTATGTTTTTCTGTAAGTTTTGTTAGTAATCGTGATTCATAAACTGAATGTGTTAAGGGCTTTTGAAGATATACATGTTTTCCCATTGTGATTGCATGAGAGGCTATAATTGCATGGGTGTGATCTGCTGTTGCAATTACAACTGCGTCAATGTCTTTCCCCATTTCATCATACATCTTACGCCAGTCTTTATACTTTTTAGCATTATTGTATTCCTTAAAAGTACCAGCCGCATAATTCCAATCCACATCGCATAATGCTACAATATTCTGAGATTTTAACTGATTTAAGTTTGAGTGTCCCATTCCGCCAACTCCAATTGCTGCAATATTTAGTTTGTCGCTTGGTGGTACATGCCCCAACCCACTAACAACATAGCTAGGAACAATTGTAAATCCGGCAGCAGCCGTTGTTACATTCCCAATAAAGCTACGTCTGCTCATTGTGCTTTTGTCTTTTTTTTTCATAAGTACAAGTTTTTGATTAGTAATATAATTACAACACTTTATTAAAGTATAAATTAAATCTTAGATAATCAGAGTATTATTGCTATCTGATTAATGTGTCAATATCTAAAATAATTACTTGAGTGTTGCTGGCATTCAATAATTATGGTTAAAATATCTATTTTTTACTATCCGTAAAAGCCATTTCAATAATTTTTATCACATTTCTTGCTTCTTTCTGTTTAACTACCATTTCTGCATTATTTATAATAACATCATAAACATTATCGTAAAAGCCCATATAGTTCCCTGCTAATGTTTCTGTCTGGTACACACTATGTTTGCCATCAATAGCTACATCCATAATTCCCCAGTTTTCTTTTTTTTCTTTTCCCCAATTTGTAGTACCAGGCATTAATCCTGCTTTCAGCAAATCTTCTTGTGGGTCAATTCCCGATTTTTTATATGTTCCTTTATTTCCCTTAAGTGTAAATCTTGGCCCCAATTCTTTAACCATCATTCCAGCTGTTAATATTACTTTTAGCTTAGGATATTCTAATTCCAGATGAAAGTAATCATCAACCGGACTATTTTTTCTTTGAGCCTGAATATTTGCTGTTACCTTTTTAGGGTAACCAAACAAATACATTGCCTGGTCGATTAAATGTGCTCCTAAATCAAATAAAATACCGCCACCAGCTATGTCTTTATCTCGCCATGAATCAGAATCCCAATCAGGTGTAAATCGGTCAAAGTGAGCTTCGTATTCATATATGTCACCTAAGATTTTCTCGTCAATTATTTTTTTTAAGGTCATGAAGTCACCATCCCATCTGCGGTTGTGATAAACAAATATGTTACGTTCTGCTTTTTCTGCAAGCTTTATCAGTTCGTCTGCTTCTTTTGCAGTTGGTGTGAAAGGTTTCTCAATTATTACATGTTTCCCTGCTTCCAAACATTCCTTAGCCATAGGAGCGTGTAAAGTGTTGGGTGTGCATATTACAATTAGGTCAAGTTCTTTATCGTTTACCAGGTTTTTATAATCAGAAACCACCTCAACATAAGGGTAAATCTTTTTAGATTCTTTACTTTTTCGTTCAACAATCTTTTCAAGCTTAAAACCCTTATGGGTATGTAAAAAAGGTGCATGGAACACTTTTCCAGACAATCCGAAACCAATAATGCCTGTTTTTATTTGATCTTTAATCATTTAAAAACCCTTCAAATAATTATAACTAATTGCAAGGCTCTCAAATACAGGCATTTTAAATGATTCCTGCTCAAGGAAATAGTATTTCATTCCAGACTTTGCTTTTGCCTCAAATATTTCTTTAAAATCTATTATTCCTTTTCCTATTTCTGTAGATTCACGTTTCTCTGTATTATCCATATCTTTAATATGCAGCAAACCAAATCTTCCCGGATATTTATTGAAATAATCAATTGGTTGATAACCTCCATAAACCATCCAGTATGTATCTAATTGCATGGTAAAATAATCCTTGTTTGTATTTTGTAATAATATGTCATATGGGATTTGCCCATCTATCTTTTCAAATTCAAAAGCATGGTTGTGATAAGCAAAACGGAGTCCTGATTTATTACATTTTTCACCTATTACATTGAACTCGTCAGCTAGTTTTTTATAATCATCTATTGATTTTCTTCTATCCCTGCTTATTGAAGGTTGTACAATATATTTCATTCCGGCTTCAAGTGAATCATCAATGATTTGATCTAGGTTTTTTAATTTCACATCCGTATGGCTGCTTAAAGGCCTTATTCCAAGTTTTTTGGTAAACTTTTTAAAATCCTTTGGTTTATAACCATAAAATTTACGGTTACTATAACCTGCAGTTTCAACAGAATTATAGCCAATCTCTGCAATTTTTTGTAATGTTCCTTCAAAATCTTCGCCTAATACTTTGCGTATAGTATAAAGCTGAATGCCAATGTATTGTTTTTGCGTATTTGCAAACATTTCAAAAGGCGAAACCAAGCTTAGAGCAGAAGCAGCCGAAACAGTTTTAATAAAATTTCTTCGTGTAGTCATAACATTTAGTTTTTGTTACAAATTCTGGTTTTATAATATATTATAATTTAAACAATTTTTTGTTTGTCAGCATCCCAAAATACTTTTCTTTGTTCACGATATGCAATTGTTCCCATATGTGCGGTAATTGCTTCTTCAAAACCTCTATTTTCATTGCAAGTAGCTTTTCTTCCGGTTCTAATTGCATCAATCCAATCTTTTATGTGTAAGTGGGTTGTACTCAGCCTTTTACCCTTATGGTAAGAATACAATAAACCTCTTTGGGCAAAGTATTTTTCTGTTGGTGAAGTAATTGCATCCACATGCTCTTGACCGGGCACATAAGAATAAATTGGAATTTCTGGATTAATTAAACCATCTTCAATTTGCTGCTTATATTTTGTAGAACCTTTATCTGCAAAAACTTTTAATTCTCCACCAACATCCATATAACCATCATGTGCCATTATCGTTCGTCCCCTATGTTTATTACTTGCTAATGATGCACTGTAAACTAAAGATAAATCTTTTTCAGGATACTCAAAAACAGACTGTAAAACATCAGGTACAGTTCTACCATCCTTATAATGATAAACACCACCAGAAGAAACAGCTGAATTGGGTATTCCAAGTCCTAGAATCTGGTTCATAGCATCGTAATCATGCGTAAACAAATCACCAGACAAACCGGTGCTGTAGTCCCACCAGCAACGCCACCTAAAAAAGCGTTCTAAACTAAACTCATGTTTTGGTGCAGGCCCAATAAATTGTTCCCAATCAATTGTTTGTTCGTTTGCATCCGGGTGTATATCGTAAACCCAGGCACCACCCGGACTATTTCTGTTTGTAGTAACTTCAATTAAATTCACTTTTCCGATAATACCTTTTTCAATTGCCTCTTTTGCTTTAAAATAGCTTTCATTTTGCCTATTTTGATGCCCAAGCTGAAAAACAACATTGTTTTCTTGTACAGCTTTTACAACTTCATAGGTTTCGGGAACCGTCCAGGTCATAGGTTTTTCGCAATAAACATGTTTGCCTGCTTTGGCAGCAGCAATTGTTATTGTTCCGTGCCAATGATCGGGTGTACCTATAATTACAGCATCTATATTATCATCGGCAAGTAATTCCTGATAAGTTCTGTATCGTTTAGGTGTATTCCCCATTTTTCCGTTTGAACCTTCCCTGAAAATATTAGCACCGGCTTTCATAGCCCTTTCTGCATACGATTCGAAAATGTCGCAAACTGCAACAAGTTCAACATTCAAATCTTCTTGTTCCAGATACTCCTCATAACGTGTATTATTTTTATCTTTTACAGCATCTTCTTTCCAACTATCAATAGTTTCAGGTGGTACAAAACCTGCACCTTTTAAAAGAGCAGATCCGCGGCTACCTGCTCCAATAATCCCAATTCTTAACTTTTTTCCGGTAGCTACTTCTTTTTCAATTACCGGATTATAAGCACTCAAGCTAATTTCGCTGTGCATGGCTTTTTTCATCAACTCAACTGCTTGCTTTTTTTTATGCCACCCATATAATACAGCACCCAGAACAGGTACAGTTGCTAAACTTTTCAATAAATCTCGTCTGTTCATTTTGTTATGTTTATTCGTGTGCCCTCATTGAGGGTTTTTATAGTGAAACCTAATATCTTAGAAAAATTATTAGGCTAAGAATTAGCTTGTTCGTCTGTATTTGATTTCTTTAAAATTAATTTATCAATACCGATTTCTTTGCTTGTAGGAAATACAAAAAGTACCACCAACGCAATTAGTTCTATTATTGTTTTATCTACGATGAAGTAGCTCCCGGTTGTGGGTAAAGTATATTCTAAACTAATAAAAGCCGGATGCGATAAATAATAAAAAGCTAATAGGGTAATTCCACCAACAATTGCAGGTCTTGACAAAAAACCGATTATTAATGAAAGCCCAATAGCTATTAAGCCCCAAATGTTTAAAAAATCAACTATATTGAGGATATTCTCATTCTCAGCCATGGAATGAAACATCCCTTCAAAAAGACCTTTAGAATCCATTAAATAGCCAAAGCTTGTCCATTTGGGATTTGATAATTTTGCCAAACCTTCGTACAGAAAGTGCCAACCAATAGCTACTCTGAGTATTACCAGCCAGAATAACTGTGTTTTTGTTTTATTCTCCATTTCTTAATGTTTTATAATATTTGTAATATGGCTACTTCTAAAAATACAAACTTCATTATTTTCAAAATTTTGCTATTTTTAGAAATTACCTTATTAACCTGAATAATTCATGCGTTTTTTCTTTGTTGGAATTGAGGCGTCAAATCTTA
>JAOZNO010000184.1:0-2892 GCA_029933755.1 Bacteroidales bacterium
TCTGAAAGACTTTGCAAGTTGAGTACTAACTTAGTAAGTTTTTTGAACTTGCGAAGTTTTTCTAAAATGCCAACTTTATAGTCATGCACTAATTAGTACTATTGAACTTATAAAATAATTATGATAAAATTGCTTTTAAAACTTGACTTCATATACACGATGTCGTAACTTTAGTTATTTTTTACAAATACTTATAGAAATAAATCTTAACCAGAGCTAAATTTAGCATACCATGAGGAAACCTGTTATTTTATGTGTTGATGATGAAAGAGCTATACTAACAAGCCTTAAAGCACAACTTATAAATAATTTTGGCAGGGAATATAAAATTGAAATAGCAGAAAATGGTGAAGAAGCTCTTGAAATAATTAATGAAATAAAATTAAATAAAATCAGTTTGCCAGTGGTTATAGCTGATCATATTATGCCCGGCATGAAAGGTGATGAATTACTGGCAAAAATTCATCAGGTTTTTCCCAAAACAAATAATATAATGCTTACAGGTCAGGCTGATATTGAAGCGGTTGGGCGAGCGGTAAATAATGCTCATCTATACCGATATATTTCAAAGCCCTGGGATTCCACAGATTTGAATTTAACAATAGCTGAAGCAGTTAAAAGTTATTTTCATAAAAAAACCATTCGTAAGCAGAATAAAGAACTGGATAAACTGGTACACAAACTGAAAAACTACAGTATTAAGCTGGAAGAAAAGGTAAAAAAGAGAACCAAAGAAGTATCCAAACAAAAAGATGAATTAAAAGAAAATTTAGAAATAATCAAAACTGCCCATCAACAATTATCTGTTTCAGAAAAGAAGCTGAAAGAACTTGATGAATTCAAATCAAAATTTTTTGCCAATATTTCACATGAATTCAGAACACCGTTGAGCCTTATTTTGGCATCAATTGATGATCTTTCAATTTCAGAAATTCACAGTACAAACCATGCATATGCTGTTGATTTGATAAAGAAAAATAGTAACCGCTTATATCGCCTGGTAAATCAATTACTAGAACTTTCCAAGCTTGACGAAGGTAAAATGAAAATTTTGCTTCAAAAGGGAAATATTGCTAAGGCACTTAGGGATATTCTTTCTAATTACGATAGTCTTGCAAAACGAAAACGAATAAAATTCAATATAAATATTTTAGAAAACTCCATTGATGCGTATTGGGATCAGGATAAATTAGAAATTATAGTTCATAACTTACTTTCAAACGCATTTAAATTCACTCCGGAATATGGTATAATCTCTTTCAAATCAAACCTTAATCATTCAAAAGGCATTCCTCAAATTAATTCTGCAAACCCTTACAAGGGGAAATATTTGAGTATTAATATAAGTGATTCCGGATCTGGTATACCAAGCAATAAAATAGATAAAATTTTTGAACGATTTGAGAAAGTAGATGTAGACCAGAAGCTTTATAGCGAAGGTATGGGCATTGGTCTGGCTTTAACTAAAGAACTGGTAAGTTTTCAAAATGGTTTTTTATTTGTGGATAGTCCTGAGAACAAAGGGGCTACTTTTAACATATATCTTCCAGTAGAAAAATCAGGATTTAAAAATGTGGAAATTTTGGATAACAAAGCTGAAAAGCAAACTAATCCGTTCGAAGTATATGAAAAATCAAATTCTGAGAAAAAAGTTTCAAGTCAGCAATTTATCGATAAAAAAGAAAAACGAGCAACAAACTCCCTAAGCATTTTAATAGTTGAAGATAATGATGATATGCGAAACTATCTTGCAAATAATTTAAATCAAAATTATAATATTGAACTGGCTATTGATGGTGATGAAGGGATAAAAAAAGCAATTGAAATTATTCCGGATTTAATTGTTACTGATTTAATGATGCCGAAGCGAGACGGCCTAAGTTTGTGCACTTTTTTAAAAGAGGATCAACGCACCAGCCATATTCCGATTATTATATTAACTGCAAAAGCTTCGGTGGAAAACAAAATTGAAGGATTGCAAACAGGTGCCGATGATTATCTGGAAAAACCGTTTAAAATTGATGAACTTAGGGTAAGGATTGAAAACCTGGTAAAACAACGTAAAAAACTAAGAGAGAAATATTCAAAAATGATTGGCTATGATATTAATGATATAGAAATATCTGATTTGGATGGTCAATTTATGAAAAATGCTTTAACACTAGTTAAAGAAAATATGTTAAATGAAGACTGGACTATTGCTGATTTTAGTTCATCAATGAATATGAGCAGATCACAATTATTTAGAAAAATTAAAGCCTTAACCGAAATGTCAATCAGTGAATTTATAATGAGCTTAAGACTGGAAAAAGCTGCCCGCTTATTGGAAAGTAATACAGGAACAGTTTCTGAAATAGCCTTTAATGTGGGTTTTAATAATGCATCCTATTTTGCAAAAAGTTTCCAAAGAAAGTATAAGGCAACTCCCAGATCATATGCTTTGCATTTTAAAAATACAGGAATCAAGCATGGACTCGTCTGACCACCCCAAGTGGTCTGACGAGTTGTACAAAGCAAATGTTTGGAGAGGCAATATCGGCTTTCGCCAAGATCTTATGCTTTGCATTTTAAAAACAAAACCACTTTAGTGTTTGTTCATAAAGTCATTTTTTTTTGTAAAAGTAGTCGGAGTGCGACTTGTTAATGAATTGAAAATATTTTGCTTATAAAACTTTACATTTAATAAACAGAGTTGCAGCCCGACTTTAAAGATGAACACTAAGTAATGTCCCTCCGTAAAGTCAGGGTTTGACTGTGTTGACAAATACGTATTGCATTAAGATTCTGATTAGATGCCAATTAATAAAGTCAAGCTCTGACTATTTTCGAAAAGATACAGACTTTATGAGTGTACACTGAGTAAACAATAATTGAAGTATGCAACATATGTGT
>JAOZNO010000184.1:2902-4264 GCA_029933755.1 Bacteroidales bacterium
AATATTCAAAACATAGTATTTTTCAGATGATGCAACATATGTACTAGTTTTTGCTCAATTTGTTGTAGTAAATTAACAATAGTTAGCGGAACTTTGTACCAACAATTTATTTATTAACTAAAAAAATAGCGATATGAAAAAGAAAAAATATTTTGTTTACTTTATGTTATTTATTGTAGTTTTTGGCTGCAATAAGGAAGTTGTAATCAGCGACCTTATAGAGCCTGAAGCATTTTGGGAAGAGCTTACACCAATGCCAACTCCAAGATATAATGCGGGTATTTGTGTTTATAATGATGAAATTTATGTAATAGGTGGAACTATTGACTCTGGTAGTGGTGCTGTTGCAACGGTTGCTGTTGAAGTTTATAATGTAAAGACCAACACATGGTCTACAAAGAGTAATCTGTCAAGTCCAAGAACCCATCCCTCTGTTTGTACTTTTGACAATAAGATTTATGTTATTGGTGGAGCTCCTAATGAATCAGTTAATCCATTACCCACAGTTGAAGTATACGACCCTTCGACTGATATCTGGACTAAAAAGCAAAATATGCCAGTTGCCAGGATGAACACTTGTTCAGTACCATACGAAGGTAAAATTTACACTATTGGTGGGCAAATTAGTGATGGTATTAATAATGTTGAAGTATATGATCCGGTGAATGACACATGGGAAAGTAAAAATAATATGCCCACGGCAAGAGCCCACTTTGTTGCCTGTGAAGTTAATGGATTGATATATGCAATAGGTGGGGCAACATATGCAGGGACAAAAAACGTAGTGGAGATATACAATCCTATAACAAATAGTTGGGATTCTGGTGTTGACATGATAAAAGGAAGAACCAGCATTTCGGGCTGTGTGATAGGGGATAAAATAATTATTGTTGGGGGATCGTATGATCCGGGATCTAACTTAACTTCATCTGTTGAATCGTATGATACTAAAAATGACACATGGGTAAGTTTGCCCAAACTATCTAAATCAAGAGTAGCTTTAGTTTCTGCATCTATTGGCAATAAAATTTATGCAATAGGTGGTTCCATAGTAGAATGGCCTTTTAGCCCAACAGGAAGAGTTGAAGCATATGAATATATAGAAGAATAAAAGAACCTACATAGGACTCGTCTGACCACTTGGAGTGGTCAGACGAGCATCCAACATATGTGCTAGTTTTTGCTCAATTTGTTGTAGGATGATATATCCAAACTCCTGACCTTTACATAAAATTTCGGAATTTAGTAAAAGAGGTTTAAACTTAATTAAACATATATGAACCGATTAAGCTTATTAATACTTATAGCAATTTTACTTTTTGCCTGCAATCAGCAAAAAAATGATGTAAGCCAACAATCTAA
>JAOZNO010000184.1:4364-7083 GCA_029933755.1 Bacteroidales bacterium
CAATTTTACTTTTTGCCTGCAATCAGCAAAAAAATGATGTAAGCCAACAATCTAATACTACAAAAACTGACACAACAAACTACCGACCACCCAAGGTAGTAAAAGTAAATAAAGACAGTTTGCCTGTATTTACACCCGGTGAAAATGGTGTTCCGTTGCCTAAGGTGGTAAAAGCAGGCGAACCTGAAATAACTTACATTAAAAACTTACCCATCATACCCGGTGAATCTTATTTACCGCAAACTAAAGAAGAAATAGCAGCAGGTAAAAAGCCAATATTGTCAAAAAAACCAAATAAAATTATAATTAATAAAGACAGTTTGCGAGTAAACACACCCGGTAAAAATGGCTTAAAACTCCCAACGGTTTATAAAATATACCAGCCCAACAGCCCGGAATTAATTGATAAAACTTATACCATACAACATGGCGACACCATTTATCCACCCATTGTCAGGTATTATCCTTATCCAAAAGAAAAACCAGCCCTGCCACCAAGCTATAAAGATCATGCAACACGTAATATATATTACTTAAGCATAGGCGAAGGGGTTTCTTATCCGGATGTTCATGCTGTAATGCAGGATAAAAATGGGAATATTTGGTTGGCTACAAATATGGGGCTGAGCAAGTACGATGGTAAAACATTTACAAATTTCACAAACGAAAATGGTTTTGATATTGTTTTAATAAGTTGCTTATATGAAGATAAAGAAGGTAATATCTGGTTTGGTTCAAATGGGCTTGGTACAGGTGGGAATGGTTTATTATGTTATGATGGCCAATCATTTATGCAATTTACTACAAAACAAGGCTTAGCTAATAATAATGTGACTTCAATAATTGAAGATAAAAGTGGAAACATCTGGATTGGTACAATGGGAGGAGGTATGAGCTGTTATGATGGTGAAAGCGTTACCAATTATACGAACAAGCAGGGTTTAATTAGTAATTATATTTTGTCAATAATTGAGGATAAAAATGGAGAACTTTGGTTTGGCACATGGCGTGGTGGTGTAAGTTGTTACAACGGCAAAAGTTTTACAAACTATACAAATAAAGACGGACTAAATCATTCTAGTGTTGTCTCAATCGTAGAAGATAAAGCAGGGAATATTTGGTTTGGCAAGTGCTGTGGAGCTGTGAGCCGCTATGATGGCAAAAGCTTTACAAATTATGGTTTGGAACAAGGCCTGACCAAGGGACATGTACGCACAATTGTAGAAGATAATGATGGTAATATCTGGTTTGGAAATCGTAATGGAGCAACTTGTTTCGATGGCAAGTCCTTTACGCACATAACAACCAAAGAAGGTTTGAGTAATAACAACATTGCATCAATAATAGAAGATAAAGCCGGAAAACTTTGGTTTGGAACCATTGGTGGGGGGGTGAATGTATATGATAGAAAATCATTTAATCACTTTAATTTTGAAAAAGGTTTTAATGATTATAAAACAGATGCCATATTTGAAGATAAAAGTGGGAAACTGTGGTTTGGTTTTAGGGATCAGGGTTTAATGTGTTACGATGGAAATTCAATTGTACACTACACTACCAAACAGGGTTTAATCAGTAATTGGGTTACCGCTGTTGAGGAAGATAATTATGGAAATATTTGGATAGGGACATCAAGGGGGCTATGTTCTTTTGATGGCAATTCGTTTACTCACTACACCAAAAAAGAAGGTTTAAGTGATAATCACATATGGAATATCTTCAAAGACAAAAATGGGATTTTTTGGATTGCTGGAGAAGGTGTATGCTCTTTTGATGGAAAAAGCTTTACTCATTTTACCACTAAGCAAGGGTTTAACGGTAATACTGCCTTTGCAATGCATCAGGATAAAAAAGGCAGGCTATGGTTTGGTACTTTTATGCATGGGGTTAGTTGCTATGATGGGATTTCTTTCACCCATTATAAAACCAACCTCGGTTCAGGAATTGATTGGGTTGGGGCAATACATGAAGATATTAACGGGACTATTTGGGTTGGTACACTTGATGGTTTAAATTATTTCAATGGCCATTCATTTAAAAGGATAGGTACTGAGCAGGGTTTAAGTAACAATACAGTCACATCATTTATTGAAAACAAAAACACCAACCTATGGATAGGTACTATGAATGGGCTTAATTGCTTTGTAAATAATAGTGCTTTTGCAAAAAATAGGGATGATTTAGGGATTGAAAATGAAAAGAAGGCCGCTGTATTTTACAATTTCAGGAAATTGGATGGTTTAAAAGGATTGCATTGTTGGGAAGGCTCTGTCACTCTTGATAGTAAAAACCGTTACTGGTTTGCAACCCAAAAAACGGTCTCCATGTTGGATATGAACCAATTTGAACTACCCAAAGATTCGCCGAAAATTTACCTAAGTACTATACATATTAATGAACATTTTATTGATTTCCGTTTGTTAAAAGATACGGTCTTATCTCATAATAACAATAATAAAACCCTTGCAGGACAGTTTAATAAAGATTTGATTTTTGATCGTGTTGCCGATTTTTATAATTATCCTATAAATCTGCAATTACCTTATAAGCTAAACCACTTAACATTTCATTTTTCTGCAATAGATTGGCAGGCTCCCCACAAATTGCAATATCAATACAAATTGGAAAATCTTGATGAGCAATGGAGCCAACTTAGCAAAGATAACAAAGCAGATTACCGAAATATCCCTTATGGGGAATATATTTTTAAAGTAAAAGC
>JAOZNO010001004.1 GCA_029933755.1 Bacteroidales bacterium
ATGCCAGGTTAAACTATGATACCAACTATAGGGCTTTAGCCCAACTATTTGATAATTAGGCTAAAGCCAAATCGTTGCTTGATTAAATCACCGGCATAAATGCCGGCGCAATTCAATAAATTCATTTGCAAATTAGTTTTCACACAGTCTCTTAATCTTAGCCTGAATAATTTATGCGTTTTTTCTTAGTTGGAATTGAGGCGTCGCACCTTAAAGCTGTATGTTTATACTGCAAGAGGTTTGCAACAGCCTGTCCCGAACTTTGTTCGGGAAAAAGTCCGACAAAGAAAAAATGCACCTTTGGTAAATTTATCATTTTTAGATATTTTTACTACTTTGGTTTAAGTTGCATATTGATAGATAATTAATAAAACGCCTGATAAATTTATGAATTAATCAGGGGATTGTTTCATTCCGCTACACTTCATTCACTATGACGTTCTTTGTTTGTGCAGGGGATGGCTTCATATCATATGTTATTACAATCACTGAATAATGGTAGTTTTTAAAATAACTTTTAATAAGCCAGACTTTCCAAGTTTTAAAAACTTTGCAAGTCATTTCAAATGACCAATGACTAATATACCAATTACTATCCAAGAAACTCATCAATATGCACCGCAGCTTTTCTACCTGATGCAATTGCATGTACTACCAAACTTGCACCTGAAGCGGCATCACCAACGGCAAATATTTTTTTGTTGCTGCTTTGATTTTTTTCATTTACACTGATATTGCCCCTGTTATCGTATTTTAGTTTAAAACTGTCTAATAAACCCTCATGTATTGGCTGAGTAAAACCCATAGCCAAAAGTACTAAATCAGCTTCAAATTTAATTGGTTTTTCTGAAATTACTGTTTTCTCATAGCTTCCATTGTTATTAGTCCACTCTAATTCATTTAGTTCAATGTGGGTAAGTTTGCCTTCTTTACCTGTTATTTTTTGTGTTGATGTTCTTAGCGTTTGTGGCCAATAAGGCCATGGGTTATTGTTGGTTCTTTTCTCAGGTGGTTGTGGCAATATTTCAATTTGCTTTATACTTTTTGCTTTTTGCCTTATAGCTGTACCTACGCAGTCAGAGCCTGTATCACCACCGCCAATTACAATTACGTTCTTTCCTTTAGCAGATATTCTTTCTTCTTTTGAAAATTCAGCTCCATCAACTTTACGATTTTGCTGTGTTAAATAGTCCATTGCAAACTGTACTCCTTCCAATTCTCTGCCTTTTACTTGTAAATCTCTTGGTTTCATTGCGCCAACTGCCAAACAAACAGCATCATAATCTTTCAATAAACTGTCTGCTGATACATCCTTTCCGACGAAAGTATTGCTTTGAAATTTTATACCTTCTTCGCTAAGTATTTTTAGTCGTCTGTCAATTAATCCTTTATTTAGTTTAAAATCAGGAATGCCAAAACGAAGCAATCCACCTGCTTTTTCATCTTTTTCAAAAATGGTTACTGTATGTCCTTTTTTATTTAGTTGTGCTGCTACTGATAAACCCGCCGGGCCTGAACCAATAATAGCAACTTTTTTTCCTGTGCGTTTTTTAGGCGGATTAGCAACAATATATCCCATTTCAAAAGCACGTTCAATAACAGATGCTTCATTTTCACGAATGGTAACAGCCTCATCATGAACAGCTAATACACATGATTTTTCACATAGAGCCGGGCAAACTCTACCAGTAAATTCAGGAAAATCATTGGTAGATTGAAGTAAACGAGCTGCTTCCTGCCAATCACCACGATAAACTGCATCCTGCCATTCAGGAATTTTACTATCGACCGGGCAG
>JAOZNO010000185.1:0-1689 GCA_029933755.1 Bacteroidales bacterium
CCTTTGGTAAATTTATCGTTTTTTAATATTTTTACTATTTTGGTTTAAGTTGCATGTTGATAGATAATTAACAAAGTATTTAATAAATTTATGAATTAATCAGACTAGAATATTATGCTAAAGAATAAGAGCATTGGAACAGAACAATTTAAAATTGCTTCATATCAAATGGATGAAAAAGGAAATGCTACTTTAAGTTCTTTAGCAGGTCTTTTTCAGGAGATCGCAGGTAATCACGCATCGGCAAATGGTTTTGGCTTTGAACAAATGATAAAAAATGGGCATATATGGGTATTAACCCGTTTAAAAATCGAACTTAATAAATTTCCGGTTTGGGGCGAAAAAGTTAATCTTAGCACCTGGGTTGTAAATCGTGAAAAATTCTTTTCTCGTCGTGATTTTCAGATTCATAATACAAACAATGAATTATTAGTTTCCGCTTCAAGCGGTTGGATGTTGCTTGATCTTAAATCAAAAAGACCAAAACTGGTTGACGAAATAGAAATGGACATTCCAATGCATCCTGAAAAGCTGGCTATTCAAGGCACTGTATCGAAAATTGATTTGCTTAGTTCAGTAGATGTCAAACAGGATTATGTGGTACGCTACAGTGACCTTGATATTGCTAAACATGTGAATAACAATATGTATATTCGTATGCTGTTAGATAATTATTCATATGACTGGAGAAACTCAAAAATACCAAAAACCTTTGAAATTAATTATCTTGCCGAAGCAAAACATGCTGATGAACTTGTGATTGGAAATAGCAAACCTACTGGTGAGAATAAATTAGTTATTCAGGAGATTAAAAGAAAATCAGATAATAAAATAATTTGTAGAGCTAGAATTGAATGGAGCTAATAAATTTCAGATTAATTTATTTAATAAACTTTAAATAAAGATTTCAACTAATGCATCAAATTAGAAAATCAACAGTTAGTTAACTAATAGTCACGGCGTGAATTGTTAATTAAAAGTTAAGTATAATTATCACAGCTTGCTGTTTGTTAAGTCATTCACACTGTGACTAGCTAATAACATAAATTAAAATATATGAAAAATTTAAGTGAAATTTTATTTTTATTAACGATTCTAAATGTTTCAATAATTTTGAATGCGCAAGTTGATAAAACAGATTGGGTAAACGGTAAACCAGATGGTTGTACAGCAATAACTGTTGGAAAAAAGGCTAGTGCAGATGGTTCCGTAATGAACTCACACACTGATGATAGTCACCGAACACGTTCATGGATGGATATTATACCACCTAAAAAGCATAAAAGTGGAGATAATGTAGCAATGTATAAAAGAACTGCATCAGATAAATTTGCCATGCCTACTTATGAACATACGCAAATAGGCAGTATTCCACAAGTTGAACAAACATTTGGATATATCAATACAGCATATCCGGCAATGAACACAAAACAGCTCGCTTGCGGTGAATCTACATTTGGCGGACGACATGAATTGCAATCTAATGATGGCTTAATTGACTGTCAGCGACTTATAAAATTAATGCTTGAGCGATGCACTACAGCAAGAGAAGCAATAGAAATGGCTGGTAAGCTAACTAAAAAATATGGTTGGAATGATGAAGGAGAATGCATTACCATTTCTGATAAAAAGGAAGTTTGGCATTTAGAAATTATGGGAATTGGAAAAGGTAAAACAGGTTCTGTTTGT
>JAOZNO010000185.1:1699-7055 GCA_029933755.1 Bacteroidales bacterium
TCAACGAGTTCCTGATAATCATATCTCAGTTAATTCAAATGCAAGTACTATTAAGCATATCGATTTAAATAATACCGATTATTTTATGGCTTCTGATAATATTTATTCTCTAGCTAAAAAAAATGGCTGGTGGAATGGTAATAAAGAAGAATTTCAATTTTGTTATGTTTATGCACCCGAAAGTAGAAACTCTTTTGCCTCGAGACGAAGAGAGTGGCAAGTTTTTAATTTAGTAGCACCTTCTTTAAAATTAGATCCTAATGATAAAGATTATCCATTTTCGGTAAAACCGGACAAACAAGTAACGCTTGAAAAAATGGTGGAAATTTTTAAGGATTATTATGAAGGAACTCCTTTTGATATGGTAAAAAATATCAAATCAACCAACAAAGAAGGAAAATCTGTTATATCACCCTTTGCAAACCCATTTATGCCTTACGATATGTACGAACTATTTAAAATTAATGGTGGTTGGAATGAATTAGGTGAGCGAACGATTGCTCGTTGGTACACCATGTATGGAACAATCATTCAATCACGTGACTGGCTACCTGATGAAATTGGTGGGGTGGTTTGGTTAGCCCAGGATAATATTGCAACTTCTGTTTATATTCCTATTTATTGTGGTGTTACAGACTTACCCAAATCATATAAAACTCCGGGAAGAATTGATGGATTTACAAGAGAATCAGCATGGTGGGCATTTAATCGTTTATCTACCTTAACCGCCCAACGCTGGGGCGATATTCGGCATGATGTAGATGCCATTTGGAATCCATTACAGAAAAAGCTGTTTGAACAACAGAATGAATTTGAAAAAAAAGCACTCAACCATAAAGGAAAAAAAAGAATAGAGTTTTTAACAGAATACACGATTAAATTAGGTACTACCGCTGTTCAAAAGGCATGGAGAACAGGTGATTTCATATGGACTAAGTATGATGAGAAGTTTTAATCTTGGTAATTGATGTTAATTAATATGTTTTATTAGTAGAGACGCACGGCCGTGTGTCTCTACTAATAAAATTTGAAACTAAGGTTTTTACATTTCTAAAATCAATAAGCTCGGAGCAAGCTCACGAGCTATGAATAGAATAGAATTTCTTTTGTTCGATGCAAGCATCGGAGAATTAAACCCACTAGTGGGATTAAACTTTTTTAGCACAGCAACGTTAAATTTAACTACCTTATAGAAAAAATAATATAATTTTGAAAATAACATTTTTAGGAACAGGCACCTCGCAAGGTGTGCCAGTAATTGGTTGCGAGTGTGATGCTTGTAAATCAACAGATACTCACGATAAGAGATTGCGATCCAGTGTATTAATTGAACTGAATGAAAAAATATTCGTTATTGATACAGGGCCCGATTTTCGACAGCAGATGCTACGTGAAAATGTTAAAGATGTAACTGCAATACTTTTTACACATGAACATAAAGACCATATTGCTGGTCTTGACGATATAAGAGCTTTTAATTATATTCATAAACGCCCAATGGAGGTGTATGCTGATGAACGTGTTCAAAAAGCGTTACGACGTGAATATGCTTATGTTTTTGCAGAAGATAAATATCCCGGAATACCTCAAATGAACACCTATACAATAGATAATTCTTCTTTTAAAATAGGTGATATCAAGATAACTCCTATAAGGCTTATGCATCATAAATTACCAATATTAGGCTTTCGGATTAAAGATTTTACCTACATAACAGATACAAACTATATAGAACCTGAGGAAAAAGAAAAAATAAAAGGTTCTAAAGTAATTGTGGTAAATGCATTACGAAAAAAAAAGCATATTTCTCATTTTAATTTGGAAGAAGCTTTAGAACTTATTGATGAAATAAAGCCGGAAAAAGCTTATTTAACACATGTTAGCCATTTAATGGGCAAACAGGCCGATATTGAAAAAAGCTTACCTAAAAATGTGTATTTTGCTTATGATGGATTGAAAATTGACGTTTAATCGTATTTTGCTTTTCTTATTTTTTTGTAAGCTTTATTACCCTGACTTGTATGTAATAAGCCAACAAATATCAACATTTCTTTCAGTACTTTAAATACAATTTTAAACTATTTCATAAAAATTTTGAACTTGTACCGTTGTGTAAAATTATCAAAATTTGTAAGAGGTGGATAAGATTCAGTATGTTTTTCAATTTTATTAATTTCATTAATTTCATTAAATAACTCAATCATAAATTTTTCAGCATTCTGTGGTGAGTTTTGTGCAATGTAATCATAAATCTCTTTTGCCTGATTCCTAAAATCTTTTGAAATAACCTTTTCTCGTTTCATATACTACCAGGTTTTAGTATCTTCAATAAATTCCTGGTAGGTCATTTGTCCACTATGCTCCGCATCCCAAATAAATTTACACAATTCTATTGATGTCATATTCCATTCATCTAAAAATTCGTCAGGGTTTTTATAATTAGTTGATTGAAGATAAGCATTCCAGTCTTCAAAAGTTTCAAATTCCATCACGTCCTTTACATCAGCTTCATTAATCTCTCTAATGACAGATAAAGGTAGTTTAAACTTTCTTACAAACTTTCTAATTTCATCAAGCTTACTTTTTTCGTCAATTAATAAAACTTGTCGGATTATATTGGTTTGATATTCGGAAATATTCATAGCTGTCAGCTTAAAAAATTTATACAGATTTAACCCATATTAAATTAATTAACAAATATTAATAATATATGCAAGTTTTTAAATTTGTCTTATTTTAATACAAAACATCCGGCAATGGATTCTCAAACACATCAGCAAACTTTTTTAGGTCTTCAGCTTTTTCTGTTTTTTTCTGTTTTTCGTAAGAGTAAATTAAATTCAGAAGTAGCCGTTGTATAATTATCTTATTATCACATACTTTATAAAAAATATCTTGTGGTTTTATTTTTTGCTGCTTTAAAAAATAATCAATCTCACGTTTTGTTAAAATAGCACCATTATTATATGGATTAATATAAAACGAAACTATTTTATTTTCAATCTCTACTCCCAGCCCGGTTTCATACAATTCTTCTGCATATGCCAACAGAAAATTTTTCGGAAGATTAACTCCATAAACAGGCAATTCAAGTTTTTTCGCAATAATTAAAAATAGTATTGCCAAAGAAATAGGATTTCCCTTTTTTGTTTTTAGTAACTGGTTTATATATGAATTATTTGGTGAATAAAAATTAGTATTATTTCGATCAAATTTATGAATATTAAAGATAATATGATTAATTACCCGAATTTGCTCTAAAGGCGTTAAATTATCATTCATTTGAAGCCAGGCATCTCTTTTTATTTTTTCAATACTTAGATTTATTAACTGATAATCTAAATCAGGAAAATTATATTTGGCAACCAAAAACGTCCCTTCAAACAAGTTTTCTGCACCATCAGCAACCCACTTTTTAAACCGGTTAAAAGTATCGTTAAACTGAATAGATGAGATAATTGAAGAAGATCGTTCTAAGAAAAGCTCATCTTTACTTTGTACCCATGCATCTTTTAGTTCAGGAACAATAGGCACACCAATCTCATTTAACCTCTTTTGTACCGATTCATACACGGTATCATCAGGGTCATCAAGTAAAGTGATTAATGCTTTTAACTCAGAATTTTCCATTAGTTTACTAAGGTACGAAATATTTTTGAAATTAGTCATTGGTCATTGATTATTGGTCAATTAAGTCGTCATTTAAAGGTAGCACTCTAGTTTAGATTGCCTGTCTTTTGTACTATGGAAGGCGGGGCAGTTAACACAAAACAAATAATTTTTAGTATCACAGAATATTTAAACCAAAGCCAATAGCAATTGAATGAAAATTAAATGAATGCAACACAAATGACAATTAATGACAGCGATACTTCGACAAGCTCAGTAGCCGCGAAATGACTAATATACAAATTACTAACTCGTAAGCCTATCTAGAATTTTAACAACTAATTTTTCCATTGCTATTTTATAATCTGCACTATACTCCTTCCGTATCCTGTTTGCAATTATATTACAGACGGTTACTGCATTGTGACCAAGCAGTTTTGATAAGCCATAAATAGCTGAACTTTCCATCTCAAAATTGGTAATTTTTTTAGTCTGATAAGTGAATTTTGATATTTTAGAATTCAATTCAGGATCAACAGTTGGCAATCGTAATAATCTACCTTGTGGAGCATAAAACCCCGGTGCAGATATCGTAAGCCCTTTCCTCATGTCTGTTCCACCAACTTTTTTCAATAATTGTTCGGAAGCTTTAACAAAATATGGTTTTGCCAATTTATCATTCCAGTTTACATATTCCGTAAACTCCCTCTCCATCTCTAAATTACTAATTTTATCCCTATTTTGATAAAAATTAAGTAAACCATCAAAACCAATAGCCATTTCAGAAATAACTGGTGTATCTACCGGAATATCTTCCTGTAAAGCACCAGATGTACCAATTCTAACAAAATTTAGCGATTTATGCTCCTTTTTTACTACTCTTTGTTTTAAATCAATATTAACAATAGCATCCAGTTCATTTAACACAATATCAATATTATCAGTACCAATACCCGTTGAAAGTACCGTAATTCTTTTTTTGTTATAATATCCGGTATGTGTTCTGAATTCACGATTTTGCACCTTAAATTCAACTTTTTCAAAGTAGCTGGAAATCATATCTACCCTGTCCTGATCACCTACCAATATAATTGTATCTGCAATATTTTCCGGTAACAAGTGTAAATGAAAAATACTACCGTCTTTATTTAAAATTAATTCTGATTCTTCTATTTTTTGCATATCTATAATTTATAATTTCCTATTTCATTCTCTCTTTATTTATTAAACTTCCTTTTGCATCGTAAAAATACCATTTTCCTTTTTTCCGACCTTTTTTGTATTTACCCTCAATTTTTGTTCTGCCTGTTTTGTAATAAAATTCAGCTTCACCGTTTAACACACCATCCTCGTAATGCAAAGTTGCTTTTTGGGCACCATTTTCATAAAATTCAAGATAAACACCATTAATTACATCATCTTCATAAGTTAATTCAACCATTTTTGTTTCTTTAACATCATCATAAAAGAAAAATGCTTCACCATTTACCTTTCCGTCTTCATAATTTACCGTACTTTCCAAATTACCACTTTGGTAATAGGTTCGCCAAACTCCATTTACCTGGTTATCAATTATATTCCCTTCAAATTTTACCGATTGAGTATTTGGGTGTTCTTCTTTAAAAGCTCCATCATTAACTAAAACAGAATCAGGGAGTATAATTTTAAACCTAAGAGAATCAAAATACTCGAGTTTCAAAGCATCAGAAGTTTGCTTTTCGAACTTTTCCAATTCATCACTCAAAGT
>JAOZNO010001005.1 GCA_029933755.1 Bacteroidales bacterium
TTTACTTTCCGGGTTTTGTTTATAAGATTCTGCTATTTCTAGTGCTTTTATAGCTCGTTGCTTGTCTAAAATGTCACTGGTGTTATGAATCTTACCATAGGTTTTTAAAATTTGACCTAGTTCGTCCAGACTTTTAGTTAAAAGTTGTGTTCTTAATACTTCGTTCTCGGGGACTTTTATTAATTTATATGCATTTAAAACTGCTTCAAGGTACATGCCTGAACCACCACACATTACAGCTTGTTTTCCTTCGCTTTTTAATTGCTGATAAACTTTGATAAAGTCTTTTTGATATTCAAACACATTGTATTTATAGCCAGGGTCAGCAATATCAATAAGGTGTACAGGGATTTTTTTGCCATTAATGATGTAATCGTCAATATCTTTACCTGTTCCAATATCCATTTTTCGGTAAACCTGCCTTGAGTCTGCTCCGATAATTTCCCTGTTTGTAATGTATGCAAGTTGTGCAGCAAAAGAAGTCTTTCCTCCAGCTGTGGCACCTAAAATAGTTATCAGGTTATATTTATAAGATAATTCTTTTATTGTTTTCATGATTTGTTTTAACAAAAAACGTATAAATGTAGACTTTTTTATGCATTATACAACGGACATATTTCCAATCTTGATTTTCATTTTTAACTTTTAATCTAAATTTTTTTATTAGCTCTTTGCCGTACTGCCTTATTTTTATACTTTTGAACTTGAAAAAATGGGGATTATGAACAAAGCACCGGATATTGTAATTAAGAATAAAAAAGCACGCTTTCAATACGAAATTATTGAGGTATTTACGGCGGGATTAGAGTTAGTTGGAACTGAAATTAAGTCAATTCGTTTAGGAAAAGCCAGCTTGGTTGATGCATATTGTCATTTTATTCCCAATCTGAATAAACCAGACAAGCCTGAGCTTTATATAAGAATGCAAATTGCTGAGTATTTTTTTGGTAGCTATAATAATCACGAGCCAAGAAGGGAACGAAAATTATTGTTAACCCGGAGAGAATTAAAAAAGATATCCAGAAAAGTTAAAACAACAGGTTTAACCATCGTTCCTTTGAAACTTTTTATAAATAAACAAGGATTTGCAAAAATTGATATTGCAATTGCCCGTGGTAAAAAAACACATGATAAGCGTAATACTATTAAGGAAAAGGATCTGAAAAGGGATTTAGATAGAATTCGGAAACATTAAGTAAGGAGAAAAATAGGGAATAAATCAATAAAAACTTCGTTAAAAGTATTACTATCACTTACTTTATAAATATAAAAAAATATGACTAAGTCTACAGTTCTGCAACCGCTATTAATTTTAATTCTAGTTTTTCAGTTTACTAATGCAAAAGCCCAAATGGGATTGGCTGTATCTATAAATGATAATGGTTCATCAGTAAAATATGCTCTTGAAACAGGTAGCAGTGTAAAAGAGGCTAGTACTAATGCTGTTAAAGTTCTGGAAGTTGAAGAGGCCAAAAATATTGAACGAAGGATGAGCGAAGGCAAATCAGGGCATGAATTAAATGAAGGTTATTATGTTCTTATACTTGCTTCACGGAAAAATGGAGGTAGGTTTTTCTTGAGTTATGGTTTAGGTGGGAGTGAAGTATCACATCAGGATGCAGAAAAAAAGGCTCTTATACATTTGAAAGAGTGGGATTTGGGCTATGAAAATGATTTTGGTTATTCAATAGAGAAAAAAGGTAAAATTGAAGACCTTTTCCCAAGTGAAGAAGAGTAAATAGTGTCTCTTAGAAAACGCCAATAACTGTGTTATGCTTGTTTTGAAAACA
>JAOZNO010000186.1 GCA_029933755.1 Bacteroidales bacterium
GCTTAAAATAGGCAATACAGATATTAAAAATATCACAGAACATCTATACTAGAGCTTTTTGATTCTAATAGGATTACCCGCTAAGCGGCTTTTCGGAGTGCCGTCAGGTTTGTAATCATTAAGTCTGTTGCTTGAAAGTGAGCATTGAAAAGTTTGAATGTTTTTTATTAAATCTGTTGGCAATGGGAATTATAGTGAAAAGGTGTTTGATGAAGTTTATTAATTAAGTAGCTATGAATAAAAAGGTAACTGGTATTGTCGATATTCCATTAAAAAGCAATGAAGATGATAAATTACAAATTAAGTCTTTTGAAATGGCTTTGGCTGAGTTTATCAAATACACATCAACACCCATAACCATTGCCTTACAAGGTGAGTGGGGTAGTGGTAAAACTTCTTTAATGAATAGGCTCGATGAGCAAATATGCCAAGTCCAAAATGCTGAATTTTATAGTATTTGGCTCAATACCTGGCATTATGCCTTGATGAAGAATGAAGAAAATATTTTGATTGGTATCATCAATGCTTTAATTGAGCAGGTAATTGAAATATCAAAAAATGAACACCCTGAAAAGTTAAAATATTTAATAAAAGATGTATATAAAGTAGGAAAAACCATTTTTAAAGGATTATCTAAAGTTGCGGTAAAGACTGCTGTCTCTCAGGTTAGTGAAGATGCAGCCGATGTAATAAATGAAACCCTTTTTAATGATTCCAATGAAGAAAATTATAACCTAAATGACTTAAGAAATAAACTGAGTGAGCTTATAAATGAAAATATCAAAAAAAATAAGGAGAATGGTATTAATAAAAGAGCATTTATATTTTTTATTGACGATTTAGATCGTATAGATCCAAGCCTTGCAGTAAGTATTTTGGAATTAATGAAAAATATATTTGATATTGATAACTGTATTTTTATTCTTTCTATTGATTATGATGTGGTTGTGAAAGGACTTAAGGGCAAGTTTGGCGAATTAAATGAGAATAATGAAAGAGAATTCCGTTCTTTTTTTGATAAAATAATTCAGCTACCATTTCAAATGCCTGTCAGCTCCTATGTTATTGATGATTATATCAAAGAAATTTTATTATCAGTCAATATTATAAATGATGATGAGGCTAAAAATGAAGACTTTATTAAGACCATGGTTTTGTTTACAGGTTTGTCTATCGGAACGAACCCACGTAGTATAAAACGACTTGTTAATACATTGTCTTTCATTAATTTGTTGATAAAATCAAAAAATAAACTGCAAAACAATGAGCATGAACTGCAATCTTATGAAAAACAATTGATTTTTGCTTTAATTTGTTTGCAAACAGGTTTCCCTGCAATTTATAACCTCCTTGCAGATAACGCTGATATAGAACATTGGTCAGATGAATTTGCCCAAAAACATAATCTGGAAATTAATGATAATAATATTCATTCAGATATTCTAAATGAAAAATGGCAACATATATTATATGCAGTTTGTATTAAATCACCTTATCTAAGCAGGCATTTTTTTGATATTGTTAACATTATCAAGCAAATGCAAATTATTGCTGATGAAAATAACAAAAGCTTATATGAAATACTTTCAAAAACAGTTGAGCTATTATCGGTAACAAGTACAAAAGCAGTTTCAAAACCAATGGTAGAAATAAATACGATTAGGGTTTTATATGCTTTAAATCAAAAACTAATACCAGCATTACAGTTAAAATTGCGTGAACCACTAAAATTTGTAGAGCGAAAAGGACGAATGATTGCAAAACTGACTTATAAATTTGACGAGCGAAAATCCAATAACTCTGTCTCAATATCAGTATTTGTTAGTCAGAATAGCTATTATTTGAAAGTAGGGAATAGTATCGAATTATTTAGTTCACCAAAAAACAGCGATGATAGTTTTATAAATTTGGAACGATGGGGAACTACTGAGCTTTTTAGCCAATTTGTTACTGGTTTTGAAAATTTGAATAAGAAATATAGTAATATAAATTTCACAAATAAGCCCGGAAGTGGGCTTTATGTTAAAAAACAGAAACAGCTATTTGAGCAGTATTTTCAAACAAGTACTCAAAATATTGAATATTTTTATACTTCAAAATTTATTAATAATTTGAGTGATTTTATCATTGATTTCATACTTGAATCATATAAAATGGTAAATGCTGACTGGCAGGCAAAATAATGAAATAAATTTCACCTTTTAAAGGGAAAAGCCTAAGCTGAATTATTCAGACTAAAGTTTAAAATACTAACCACACATGAAAATTTTCAGAAAAACAAAGCTCAGTAATGAGAAAAGGGCTCAACAACTATTGAACAATAAGCAGTATGATGAAGTCATAGAATATCTTGAAGACAAGCATATTGATGGTGAAATGTCGGCTGATACTTTCTATTTTATGGGGAAAGCATGGTGTTTTAAAGCTAATGAGGAAAAATCATTGGTGCTTTTTAATAAGGCACTTGAGTTAGAACCCGAAGATGCGAAAATTTATACAGCAATAGGTAAAGCCTATTATTGGATGGATGAAGATAATAAAGCAAAAGAGTTTTTTTTGAAAGCAATTAATTATGATAAATCACAATCTGAAGCATATATTGGAGTTGCTGATGTTTATGAAAATGCAAAAGAATATGATGAAGCACTTGTATGGGCAAAAAAAGCACTGAAATATGACAAGGATAATCATAATATCTACAATACGCTTGGAAGCATTTATATGCGAATGGAAAAATATGATGAGGCAGCTAAAGTATTTCAAAAAGCCTTGAATATTGCGGATGATGTTGATTTTTTGTACAGTAATGCATGTTTTGTATATATGATGCTTGAGGAGCATGATAAAGCCATTGAGTATGGTGCTAAATCTATTGATATAAGTCCTGATAACTCAACAAATCATTATTATTACGGTCAAGCACTTTTTAATAAAGGTGATTTTAAGGCAGCAATAGAGGCTTTTGAAAAAGCACTTGAATTAGAATCGGGTGATGATATTTATATTGAACATCTAAAAATGGCAAAAGAAGCATTAGAAAACCAAATTGCAGAAGCACCCGATCAATATTTTGATAGCTCAAATACATTTCCGGATAAAATAATTGATAATGCCTGGAAAAATGGATATTACATTCAGGAATTAAACTATGGTGAAAATGGTTGGACGGCTTTACTCAATGCGAAGAAACCCTATACTGATCAGATTTGGCGTACAACCCGGGAGTTTCCTGACAATGAAATAACAGAGGGCTGGAATGACGACTATCGGATTACAGACATTGTTTATGGTAACGGAATTTGGGCACTTGTTATGTCAAAAGGCTCAAACCTTGTTGAACAAACATGGAATTACACAGCAACTGGTGAATCACCCGCTTCAACAATTGACGAAAGGTATAAAGAGGGTTATATACTTTCAAAAGTAACTTTTGGTGAAGGGGTTTGGGTAATGATATTTTCTACGGATAGTCGTATTGGAAAACAAGTTTATCATTTATCGGAAGAATTTCCTGAGGATTTTATCAGCAAATGGTGGGATAAGGGATATCATATTACTGATGCGACATATGGCAATGGTTCTTGGTTACTTGTTATGTCAAAAATGTCGTCTTTTGCTTATCAAAAATGGAATACCGATAGTAAATTCCCGAAAGGGAATATTGATGAAGCCTGGAAAGAAGGGCTT
The DNA here is from genome assembly GCA_029933755.1 of Bacteroidales bacterium. Lineage (GTDB taxonomy): Bacteria > Bacteroidota > Bacteroidia > Bacteroidales > NBLH01 > NBLH01. Next base: position 3,688 of record JAOZNO010000186.1, read on the forward strand.
GAAGTTACTTCAATAATTTATGCCGAGGATGTTTGGTTTATGGCCTTTACAAAAATACATCGCGAAGAAATTAGTTCCGGATCAGGCGGTGGAAGTATCTCATCACCACATAAAAAACAAAAAAATGAAACCTTTGCAGATGTGCAATCTGATAAAGGAAACGATGAACAAACTGATGTGGAAATGCCTAAAATGGCTTCTTTGGATGAGGTTTATGCTGAACTAAACAGCCTTATCGGAATGACAGAAATAAAGGAAGAGCTAAGTAGCTTAATTCATCTAACAGAAATAAGGAAAGAGCGGATTGCTAAAGAACTGGAGGACTCATCAGTTTCTTTGCATACTGTTTTTCTGGGAGCACCCGGGACTGGTAAAACAACGATTGCAAGGTTATTGGGTAAATTTTACCATGCATTGGGTATTTTAAAAAAAGGACATTTAGTTGAAGTGGATCGTTCGCAATTAGTTGGTGATGTTTTGGGTTCTACGGCAAAGCTTACCACAAAAAAAATAAATGAAGCCTTAGATGGCGTATTATTTATTGATGAAGCCTATTCATTGGCCAGCGATGAATTTGGACAGGAAGCTATAGATACATTATTGAAACGAATGGAAGATGACCGTAAACGACTTATTGTTATTGTTGCCGGTTATCCTAAGGAAATGAAAAAATTCCTGAATTCAAACACAGGTTTGCGCTCTCGTTTTAATAACACATTTAATTTTACAGATTACAAGCCGGAAGAACTCTTAGCGTTATTTGAATTAATGGCAAAAAAGAGAGATTTGATTGCCTTGCCCGAAGCTTTGGGGAAATTGCTGAGATATTTCAAATTTGCATATAAATCACGAGACGAGAGTTTTGGAAATGGAAGGTTTGTAAGGAATTTATTAGAACAAATTTTTAAAATTCAAGCATCGCGGCTATTTAAAGCAAAAGAAGAAAAAGGGTTTTTAAATGAGGAAGAACTAAGTTTAATTACTCTTGAAGATGTTGAAAATACAATAGAAGATGATTTTCAGGAAGATTTATCCGATTCGCTGGAAACGGTAATGGGCGAACTGAATAGTCTAGCCGGATTAGAAAACATAAAAGAAAGCATAGAATCCTTACGTAGATTTATAAAAATAGAATCGATTCGTAACAAAGGTGAAATGAATATGCTATCCTTGCACTCAGTGTTTTATGGGCCTCCGGGGACAGGGAAAACAACTGTTGCAAGATTGCTTGGGCGAATTTATAAATCGCTTGGCATTTTAGCAAAAGGTCACGTGGTTGAGGTTGATCGCTCGCAGCTTGTAGGGCAGCATGTTGGTGATACAGCAGTACAAACAAAGGAGTTGGTGAAATCTGCTTTAGATGGAATCCTGTTTATTGACGAAGCTTATACCTTAGAACCTGAAAATGGAGGAAATGACTTTGGTCAGGAAGCAATTGACATGGTTCTAAAATTAATGGAAGACTACCGTGACCGTTTAGTGGTTGTAGTTGCCGGTTATACTGATGAAATGGATCGATTTATTGATTCAAACCCAGGTTTGAAATCACGTTTTACACGATTCTTTCATTTTGATGATTATAGACCTGATGAATTATTGCAAATTTTTAAAATTCAGTCAAAGGCAAAAAAGTTCAATTTAGAAGATGGAGTGGATAAAGTTTTACTCGATTTTTTTACCAATGCTTATGAAAACAGGACAAAATCATTTGGAAATGGTCGTTTTGTACGTAATGTGTTTGAAAAAATATCACAAGCACAAGCAGATAGGCTTTTTTCATTAGATGATAATGAACTTACCGAAGAAAATTTATACACTTTTGTTTCAGACGATATAGAAAAAGTAACGGAAAGGATAAGGCTACCTGCGAAGAAACTCAACAAACCATCAATGAGTGGTGGTTCAAGTAAAGTCCGGTGAATTTATAAATCATAAAGTTTATAAAATAAGAAATCTGCTAAAAATTTGCACTAGTGCTTAAGCAACATTAAATAGCACTTAGTGCTTAATACATATTTTGAGCGTGAAAGAAACAAAAAGCATAAAAGCGAAAAAGCATAATCTCAATAAACATTATAATGAGTGGCGAAAAATAAGTTGGGATGCAAAAGAATACAAGCTCAAAATTTTAAATAAAATTGATGAGGTTTTGGATTTTCTTGAAGAAACTGATGTCGTTTATGTTGCTCAATTGCGTATAAGAATAGCTTATTCGATTCCTGCGGCAGAATATCAAATTGCGGAGAAATATTTTTTAAAAGTAGTAAAAAATGAAGAATTGTTTGCAAACAATCCTGATATTTTAGAAACTACATACCAAGGGCTTGGCGATTTGTATTTTGAAACAATACAATATGATAAAGCAAGTGATGTTTACATAAAATTATTGAAAATAAATAAAATTGCCGTTTTATTGGAAGAAGATATTTTACAAATGGGCATTGCTATGGTAAATCACAGTAAAGGTATTTATCATAATAAGGCAGAGGAATTACTCTTATTTGTTTATAATTCTTGTGTTTGTGATGAAGAAATGGATCACCTTATGGCAACAGAAACAAATTATAACTTGGGACTTGTGAAATTTAAATTGAAAAAATACAAGGAAGCAAAATTATATCTTGAAAAGGCACTTGTTCTGTATAAACAACGAAAATGGGATTGTGAAAACATTTACCAGATGCTTAATTGTATTTCGGATATGGTTGATAATAAGCCGAAATCAGCACCAAATTATTAGTAATTTGTTAAATAATCGATTTTTTACAAAATGTTAGACATATATAACGAAACAACATTATATTTTAAATGCTCACACTGTGGAAGATGGTATTCACGGCAAAAACAAAAGCAATATTCTGATGTTATTATTAGTCAAGAATGGTCAGATGGAAAATGCTTTGATTTGGATTGGTCGGAATATGCAGAAACGCCATTTGTGAGATGTAATAATTGTGAAAAATTATTTTGGATTGATGATTACGCTACAATAACTGATGATGAAATTGGGACTTTTGCAAAAAAGGAGATTCCGAAAGAGTTTGGATCTGATAATATTTCTTTTTATAAAAAAATAATAAAAGATGAAGATAAAAAAACTAAATTAATAAAAGATTTCTTACGTGAGAATTACGATAAGTTTTTCAAAGAAGATTTATGTGTAAGATATTCGACAAGAGAAGAACAGGAATACTATTTTGAGAATATCCTGAACATAAGTTACCCAACAAACGAAGACTATGAATTCTATTTTGGAAATAACTTAAATGTAAACTATCCGCCAAAACATTTGCGTAGAGTTAATAAAACAGAATATTTCATAAATGATTTAATTGAATTACTAAAAGGCAT
>JAOZNO010001006.1 GCA_029933755.1 Bacteroidales bacterium
TTGATTTTTGCAGAAATACTCACACCGACACTTATCGGAGTGCCGTCAATATTAGCTTGAAACATAGAGGATGTAAACAAAAATATTAGAAAATGATAAAAGAACTAAATGAAACACTAAGCTTTTTGAAAGAAAAAGGTTTTATTAATGCAGAAATTGGAATTGTACTGGGTACAGGGCTTGGGGGTATGGTTAAAGAAATTGATATTGAAAAAACAATTAATTACGACGAAATCCCTCATTTTCCATTATCTACGGTTGAGTCTCATTCAGGGAAGTTAATATATGGTAAACTTGAAAACAAGTATGTTATTGCAATGCAGGGTAGATTCCACTACTATGAGGGCTACAGTTTACAAGAAGTCACCTTTCCTATTCGTATAATGAAATTACTAGGAATAAAATTTCTTTTGCTTTCAAATGCAGCAGGTGCAATGAATCTTGAGTTTAAAAAAGGCTCGTTAATGCTCATTTCAGATCATATAAACCTTCTACCTGCAAATCCGTTAATAGGTATTAATAACAGTGATTTCGGCTCAAGATTTCCTGATATGAGTAAGGTATATTCGCCCACAATAAATAATATAATAGAATCTGCGGCAAACAATTTAAATATTAAACTACACAAAGGTATTTATGTGGTAGTTGCTGGTCCTAATTTAGAAACGCCAGCAGAATACCGTTTTTTGAGAACTATTGGTGCAGATGTAGTAGGAATGTCAACCGTACCTGAGGTAATTGTTGCAAATCATATGTCATTACCATGTGCAGCAATTTCAGTTTTAACTGATGAATGCGACCCCGATAATCTTAAAGCTGTTGAATTGTCTGAAATACTAGAAGTTGCAGCTAAAGCAGAAGTTCAGCTTATTAAACTTTTTAAGACTGTAATTAAAGAATTGAAATGCTAAAAGCCCGAAGACGGAAGGCCCAAAGTAATAACACTTCAAACTTCCGTCTCCTGTCTTCTGACTTCTATCTTCTGACTTCTAATCCAACAATTCGGCTATTTTTTTCCGCAGTTCTTCTCCTCGTAAATTTTTAGCAATAATTATCCCGTCTTTATCTAACAAAACAGTATGAGGAATTGAATTTACACCATAAAGTTTCCCCGCTGCAGAACTCCAAAATTTTAAATCAGAAACCTGCGGCCAGCTTAAACCATCCTTGTTAATCGCATTAACCCAGTCTTTCCTTGTTTTGTCAAATGAAACACCAAAAATTTCAAACCCCTTGTCTTTATAATCAGCATATAATAAAACATTATTTGGGTTTTCTCTTCTACATGGTCCACACCAGGCAGCCCAAAAGTCAATTAGCAAATACTTTCCTTTAAATGATGACAATGAAATTGGATTTCCTAAAGTATCATTCAAAGTAAAATCAGGTGCTTTTGCGCCAACTGCCACACTATACAATACTTTTATTTTATTTTCTAAAGCGATATAATAGGGTGACTTTGAAAGCGAAACATCAAGCATTTTAAAAAGAGAATCCATTTCATTTAGCTCTAATGAATGAGATAGTTCTCTGTAAAGAACATAGGATACGATAACAGATTTACTGTTAGAACCAACATAATTTATATTAAACACTTTTTTCTCGTCTTCAATTGAATAATATGTTGCTGCAATTTGTTCTAAAAGCTCTTCATTTCCTTCTTTTTTAGCAGCTCTATACTGTTCAGAAAGATCCATTTGCTTATCGTTAAAAGGTTTAAGTTCATCCTGATACTGGCTGTACAAATCATTAGCATTTGAACCTTTAATCACAGGGTTACGTAAATCATC
>JAOZNO010000187.1 GCA_029933755.1 Bacteroidales bacterium
AAATTTCACAATGGAATAACCAATTTCTTTCCCCAGATTAATAGGAACGGCATTGCCAATTTGTTTATATTGTTGAGCAACAGAACCTACAAACTCCCAATTGTCTGGAAAAGTTTGAATGCGTGCATACTCCCTAACTGTAAATGGCCTTGTTTCTTCCGGATGACAGCGTTCAGTTTGTTTTTGAGCAGGACTGCAAGTTAAAGTTAAGCAAGGTTCATCCCAGCCTATTCTTCGTGCCATTCCCGTTTTACCTCCACCTAAGTAATAACTACCCCCCATATATTCTTTTTGTATTTCTGTTGGTAAATCACGCCAATACCCTTTTTGTGGTATCATGTCTAAAATTACTTTTTTGCTTTCTGGATATTTTGACCCTTCTGATTTAGGAACATCATTATCATATAACTCTCCTTTTTTTAAGGCATCAATAAGTGTGTATATCTTTCGGTATGGTTTGGGGTATTCAAATTTAATGGCAATATCTTTTCTAATACCAACTAAAATTAAGCGTTCTCGCTTTTGAGGAACATTATAGTTTATAGCTTTAAGAATTTTTATTGGAACTACCTGGTAGCCAATTTCCTCTAGAATTGAAATCATACCTTCTAAGGTTTTTCCTTTTTCGTGGTTTAATAGCCCACGAACATTCTCACCAATACAAATTGATGGCCTAACTTCTTGAACAACTCTTGCAAATTCATAGAATAGTGTTCCTCTTGCATCATTTAATCCAAGCTTTTTCCCTATATAGCTAAAAGCCTGACAAGGAAAACCACCTGTAACTACATCAACTCTGTCATGATATTCTGAGAAATCGAAATTCTTTACATCACCTTCTAAAACATTCCACTTTGGTCGATTTTTACGAAGTGTTTGACAAGCCCATTTATCTATTTCGTTTAATGCAATGCATTTTAAACCAGCATTTTCCATTCCAATTGCAAGTCCACCTGCACCTGCAAATAATTCTAAAACAGAATACTTGTTTTCAGCTTTAACATAGTTTGTGGTATTTTGATGTACTTTTGTATCCAGAAAATCTCCGAATAATAATTCAAGATCGGTTCTTTTATAAACTCTATAATTGCTGATAGGTTCACGAACAGCATTTAACTTTCCTTCTCTATCCCACCTTCTTAAAGTCTCTTTACTCTTTCCAAGCAGCTCAGAAGTTTCTGATAATGACAAATATTCTTTTATAACCATATTACATAACCTTATACAATGGTTACAAAGATATGGAGAATTATAAAAATAAACAAAGCTAATCTTAAAAAGAAATTAAGGGTTAAGCAAAACTTATTAACAGCTTTGTAAGTTGCTGAATGTCAACTTGTATTTTTTCCTCTAAACTCAATCCTTATAAATCATTACTCCTTTTTCTCCTGTTGATTTTAAATATCCACGAAACATGCCGGGCGTATTAAAAGGCATAGAAATATTACCATTTTTATCAACTGAAATTAAACCGCCGGTACCACCTACTGCTTTTAGTTTATTGCTAATAATCTCATTTGCTGCATCTTTCAAACTTAGGTTTTTATATTCCATAAGTGCTGAAACCGTGTAAGCAACCACATAACGAATGAAAAATTCACCATGCCCAGTGCAGGAAACGGCACAAGTTGCATTATTAGCATAGGTTCCTGCACCAATTACCGGAGAATCACCAATACGCCCATATTGTTTATTTGTCATTCCTCCGGTTGAGGTTCCGGCAGCAAGATTCCCATATTTATCTAAAACAACACAGCCTACAGTACCATGTTTTTCTTTTTCATTTTCCAGCTTCTTTTTCTCACGTTCTATTACTTTTTGCAAGCTTTTCCATCTGTTTTCAGTATAAAAATATTTAGGGTCAACAATCTCTAAGCCCTGCTCTTTGGCAAATTTCGACGCCCCTTTACCGGAAAGCATTACATGATTGGATTTTGTCATTACGGTATAAGCTAAAGTTATGGGGTTTTTTACATCGCTAACTCCGGCCACTGCACCCGCATTTAATGTTTTTCCATCCATAATGGAAGCATCCATTTCATTTTTACCATCATGTGTAAAAACTGCTCCTTTGCCTGCATTAAATAGTGGTGAGTCTTCCATTATTTTTATCACAGCAATAACGGTTTCAATTGCAGTTCCTCCTGTCGTTAGATTTTTAGCACCAACCCTAAGCGCTTCGTTTAGTTTTTGAATATATGCAGCCTCTTTTTCATCAGTCATATTTTCTTTTGTTATTACTCCTGCACCGCCATGTATAACAATAACATATTCGGGTTTTTCTTGAGCAGAAATGCTAAATTGGATTAATAGGCTTATAACTAATATTGTTGAATTAGAAATAAAAGTGTTCATAAGGTTTCTTTTTAATATTTTTATTGTCTTATGGAATCACATGTTAAAAATTATTATTTCTTTTGTGCTAACAATTATTTTTAACATGCTTATTTCATTTGCAGAGTATTTAATGTTTTAGTACGGTAAATTTATAATTTATAATCCAAAATTTATAATTGTTTCATAAAATAAATGCAGAATAAAACAATCTATTTAAAGGGAATTGGAGAAATTCAACTCAAAAAAAGTGCTCGTGCTAAAAGACTTTCAATAAAAGTAAAGCCTTTTGATGGTGTGGTTGCTGTTATGCCTAATAGAATAAGTTACAAAACTGCCGAAGCTTTTATTATTGAAAAGCAGGACTGGATTAAAAAAAGTTTGAACCAAATGGCTACGGTTGAAGAACAAAGAACTGTTTTTACGGAAAAAACTGGATTTTATACACTCTGGCATAAATTAAATTTAGAAAAGGGAAATGGTTCTCGATTTTACACTCGAATTACTGATACGGAAATTAGAGTTAAATACCCAAAGGATATTTTAGTTCGTGATGAAAAAGTTCAAATAGTTATTCGTAAAGGAATAGAAAAAGCCTGGATGATTGAAGCCAATGAAATATTTCCTGATAAATTAAAAATGTTAGCAAAAAAACATGGCTTTAAATATAAAAGTCTGAAAATAAAGAATACAAAAAGCCTTTGGGGAAGTTGTTCATACCATAATGAGATTAGCTTAAGTCTACACCTAATGCGTATACCTGAGCATTTAATTGATTATATTATCCTGCATGAACTTTGTCATACGATAGAAAAAAATCATGGAAAAGGTTTTTGGGCTCTACTTGAAAAAGTAAGTGGCAATGCGAAAGGTTTACGAAATGAACTGAAAAATTATAATGCTAAAGTGTATTAAACCGCCTTTAAATTGAATATGTTATTCCATAATAAATCCTAAGTTAAGCATATTATCAGTAACTATAGTTTGTACTGTATTTTTTAACAAATACTTGACCCCCAGTTAAGCTGAGCTATAAATGCAATGAAGTTCGGCGGTCGGCTTTGCCGCCGTCGTTTTATTTAAACAGGCTTTGCCTGGTTTTTTATGTATGTTTTCAAATTAATAAAAGTTGATTTTTTTTGGAAAATAATTAGATAAGGCATAGCCTTTGAAAATATTGCGACTTAGGCATTACCTGTTCCACATTATAGCGGAATCCTTAGCTAAATAAAGTCTGGAGGTCTAAAATTACTATAAAAAACAAGCTTCAAATTTGTAAAATCTGAAGCTTGTTTCTTGAAACTTTTATCTTATCGTCCTTACTGCTTACTTTGTTCAGAGCTTATATATTTTTGGAATAAAATATCAAAATTCCCTGATATTCTCTCAAAAAGTTCATCCTGCTTATGAGTTTCTGTTAAGCTAACCAATTCTTGCATTACGCTCATTGCTACTCTTGTTTCATAACCGATAGCCCCTGAATAAGGCTTTTTTAGGCTTAAGTAGTAGTTCAAATCTTCTTCGTATATACTGGCAAGTTTGTTAATTATTTTATTTGCTTTATCTGCTTCACCAGCTTTATAGTATAGTTCAGCAATTGGAATAGTGAAATAATCATATGGTAATTGTCTGTGAGGGGTTAATTCTACAACCCTGTCAAGAACCTCAATAGCTTTTTTATTTTTGCCTTCTTCAAGAAGCGTTTTTGCTAATCGGGCAAAAACATCTCTTATTTTCATTATACTAAGCACTCTGGTGTTATAATGGTCAATTAATACATCCAGCTCATTCATACGTCCCCATTTGAATTTATTCATTAGGTTGTTATAAAGAATATCCGAATTAATATCACCAATATCACCATTTTCGATTTTAGTTTTATAAGGCATCAAACGGTAAGCGAAACCTTCCAGACGAAAATACTCCTGCAAGTCCATATAATTATCAGTACCTACACTTGATGCAAAATAAATCGGACGATCCCAGTTAAAATTTGCCAATAAATCTAAAACCATCATATCACTTTTAGTGACATATTTTTTGGTAAGATTAAAGTCAATTGATTTTAAAAGACGAGTAGTATCCTGTATGCTTACTAAGCCACTATTCATTACCTTAGCTGAATCAATAGGTATTTGTAATAGTTTGGCAGGTAAATAATTCATGTCGCTTCCATCACTCGCCTGTACTTTGGTTTTAGCATCGTCAGATCCAACAAAATCCATTACATCTTTTAATGGTACAAATTTCTGTATTCTTTCAACAACTGGCAATAAATCCCTGACACCTTGTCTATATTTATCTTTGGAAAAAGAGAAGGGTACAGGTGCACTGTCATAGGCACGTTTTGTCATCTGGTAAATATACCAATCTGTTCCTAGTAAACTAAGATTAACAACTCGAACATCTGTTCGGATTCCTTCAACCTCCTGGGCATACCAAAGTGGGAAAGTATCATTATCTCCGTAGGTGAAAAGAATAGCATTTGGTGCGCAAGAATTTAAATAATTTGAAGCTAAATCACGAGCTGTATATCGACCTGAACGGTCATGATCGTCCCAGTTTTCTGAAGCCATTATTGAAGGCACAAGTACAAGGCTTAATGCAGTTGCGATAACTCCTGATGTCGCACCCGGAAGATATTTTTTTGCAAAATCACTAATTGCTAATACACCAAGCCCAATCCATATAGCAAAAGCATAAAATGAACCCGCATAGGCATAATCCCGCTCACGTGGTTGATAAGGTGTTTGATTCAGGTAAATAACAATAGCTAAACCGGTTAATACAAATAATAGTAAAACAATTAAAAACTGCTTTGGTCTTTTATTATACATGAATATCATACCCAATAAGCCCAACAATAACGGTAGCATGTAATACTTATTTCTAGCCTTGTGAGATGAAATACTTTGTGGTAATTTATCCTGTGGACCTAATCTTATATTGTCGATAAATGGAATGCCGCTTAACCAGTTTCCTTTCAAGTAACCACCATGCCCTTGGATATCATTTTGCCGGCCGGAAAAGTTCCACATGAAATACCTCAGGTACATGTATCCAATTTGATATTTAAATAAGAAACTTAGATTTTGTCCAAAACTTGGTTTCTTCTTGTCGTCCTTAATATTTGCCCAGTTTATATAACCACTTTTATGGTTTGCCTGATGACTATATATCCTAGGAAAAACGGTGGTAAATTCAGGATCGTATGTATATTTAGGGTTTACTTTTGGTGTTTTTACATATTTATTACCAATTGGTACATATGTATATTGTGTTTCTTGAGCTATAACATCTGCATTAAAATACTGTCCATGCACCAAAGGTCTATCTCCATATTGTTCACGGTTAAGGTAAGAGAGTAAGGCAAAAACATTATCCGGCTGATTTTCATTCATTGGCGGTTCAGCGAGTGAACGTACAACAATCATGGTAAATGAAGAATAACCTATTACAATTACTGTGAAAAATAGGATAATGGTATTTAATATTACTTTTTGTGTTTTTACTGTATACATTAAACCCCAAACAATTCCAACTGCCAATAAAAGCATATAAAATAAAACTCCTGTGTTAAAAGGCAGTCCAAAACTATTCACAAACAATAATTCAAACCACGAAGCTACCTGAATGAGACCTGGTATGATACCGTACATAATAATACCCAGAAGGAGTACTGAAATTACAGAAGCACTTGTAATACCTCGTTTTGAAGGTTCGTATTTTTTAAAATAGTATACAAATACAATTGCAGGAATTGCTAACAGGTTAAGTAAGTGGACTCCAATTGAAAGTCCCATCATGTATGCAATAAAAACCAGCCAGCGATCTGAATATTTTTCATCGGCAATACGTTCCCATTTCAATATGGCCCAAAAAACCACTGCTGTAAATAGCGATGATAGAGCATAAACTTCTCCTTCAACTGCCGAAAACCAGAATGAATCAGAAAAAGTGTAAGTTAAGGCACCTACCACACCACTTCCCATAACACCAATCAAATCGTTTATTGAATATTCTTCAATGGGTTTCCTTACTATTTTCGCTGCAAAGTAGGTAATAGTCCAAAAAAGGAACAATATTGTAAACGCACTTGCCATAGCAGAAAGCGAATTAATCATTTTAGCGACTTGGGTAACGTCGTCACCCGCAGCCAAACTGAAAACTTTAGCCGCAATCATAAAAAGTGGTGCACCCGGTGGATGGCCAACTTCTAATTTGTGTGCTGTTGCAATAAACTCACCACAATCCCAAAAGCTGGTTGTTGGTTCAATAGTAGATAAATATGTAAATGAAGCAATTAACAATACTATCCAACCGGTATAATTATTAATTTGCCTGTATTTTTTCTGATTTAATTGAAATCCTTTTTCTGATTTGCTCATTATTAGTTTCTTTGAAATATATGAAAAAGCAAAAATACATTTTTTTTATTATCTTCATGGTAATTTGTAAGTTTTAAAATTAACATGCTGTTTACTAGCTAAGCAGGTATGGTATAGGTACATTATTCTTTACTCAGAAAAATAAAAAATTAAAAACTTAAAGGTAAAATTTAAGTTTTTATGTTAAATTATTAAAAAAAATATTTGGCAGGTTGATTTTTTTTATATTTTTGCAGTCCGAAACAAGAATATATTGTCCTGTGGTGTAATTGGCAACACATCTGATTTTGGTTCAGAAGAGTCCAGGTTCGAGCC
>JAOZNO010000188.1 GCA_029933755.1 Bacteroidales bacterium
AAGTCAAGTGTCAAAGTTTGAGTAATAGACTTAAGCTTTAAGCGATTCTAATCGCTAAAAGCTTGGTTACAGTATGCTTTTTAGCGGTTTTCATCCGCTTAAAAGATAATATACCACCAGAAACATCAGGCTTGACTTAACACTAGAGCCTTGTCTTTTTAATGCCGGATAGGTGATTTATTTATTCTTAGATGAAAGATTTTTTTGTTTCTTACTTACTTGATACTCCAAATCACCAGCTTTAAATGCCAAAAGTATTCTACCATCATTCGTATATATTTTTTTGTATTTAAAATTCCTTTTAAAAAGCTTTAACAGGTCTGCCACTACTAATTCTCCCGCAGACTTAACTGACTGAAATCTGATTTTATTGAAACTTATTTTTCTTTTTTCAGTTTTGTTATTCAAAGTATAAATATTATTGTAAATGTGCTCTTTTAAACGAGTGGAATCCCGATAATTTATTTCATAATTAATAGCGTAGCATTCAATTGCCACTAGTTTATTTGCCGGAATTTCAGTTTGTCTGATTTCTTTTTTTTCTGCTTTATTTTGCGATACAACCGAAGCCATATGCTTATTAAATTTTAGAATATCGGTGTTTCTAATTTTTGCAGTTCTTTTATGTCCGGGCATATTTTGGATTTGAGAAAATTGCTTAGCTGTAAATTCTGTTTCACTATTTTGATTAAATAAGAATGATAGTCCAAAGAGCAATATTAAAGCTGCTGCAACACGATAGATAAGCTTATCATTTATTGTTTTAGTCTTAACAATAAATAGTTTTTTTAAAGCATTTTTTGATGAATATTTTATATTATTATCAGCAGCAAGTTTTATGTTTTGGATAAGTTGGAATTCTTTCTTTTTTTTATCTGAATTAAATAGTAAGCTTTCTAATTCTTTTTGTTCCAGTTCATTAATGTCATTTTCTAAATGTGCAATGCACAATTGTTCAAATTTGGTAATACCATCAATTGCATTTAATTTATTTTGCTTTAATAGATTTTTGTCAGGGAAGTTTGTTTGTTCCGGAGCTACATTGAATACTAAGATATCCTCCAGTTCATTTTTTAAATCGGGATTAGATTGTGCAAATTCACGAACCATTGCTTCATCATCAGGTGTAAGGTTCCCTTCGATAAAGTCAATAAACCAATGTTCGTAATTTTGTCTGTTAATTTTCATTTATTTCTTAATCCTAATCTTTAAAGCCTCGCGCAAAGCCGCTAAGTCGCAAAGAATATTGTTCTTAATGAGTTCTGTCCAAAAAGCGAAGACTAGAGTATTGTAGCAAGTTGCGAACAATTATCTAGCTAATTTCTAAGCTCTACTTTCTTTTATAATTATCAATTAACTAATATATCAATTACCATTTTAAGCAACATTTTCCATTTTTACAATATAGTTTTTCAAAAAAACTCGTGCTCTGTATATATATACTTTTACCTGAGATTCAGTTAAACTGGAAATTTCTGCAATTTCTTTATAAGAATAGCCTTCGTAATCACGTAATAATAAAACTGCTTTCTGATTATCCGGCAAACGCTCTATTGCATGGTTTAATATCTCTTTTAAATCCGAATATTGTTCAAAGTGGATATGATTGTTCAGATCACTATCCATTATATTACTAATTCTTTTATGTTTTCGTATATAATCAATCATTTTATGATACCCTGTTGAAAACAAATAAGATTTTGCTTTTAGCGCATCAATTTTCTGATAATTTAGCCATAATTTTTCATAACTATCCTGAACAAAATCACTGGCAAGTGCTTCATCTCTGATGTTTTTTAGTAAAAAACGATACAAATTGTCTGAATATTGATCAACACAATTATTGTAATCTTCAATGGTCATGAATAATCAGGTTTTATAAGTTAGACGAACTTATGAGCATATTTGTTACAATAAAAGTTTCAATTTTAGTTTTAATGAAAGAACGTAAAATGCCTATTTGTTGTAAGTGTTTGAAATATAGTCGTTCATGATGGTGTTGGTGCAAAAAAAAATCTGCAAAAGAATATAAAATTAATTCCTTTGCAGATTAAGTGTAAAGTAAGGATTGTATTTTAGTTAATCATCTCCTGTAAAGTCAGAACATTTACTAACGCACTCTACAATATGACTTAAATTAGAATGTTTAAGCGAATAAAATGTATTTTTACCAACTCTTTTTGAAACAAGCACACCTTTATCTTTTAATATACCTAAATGATGTGAAGTAGTAGATTGTTCAATTCCAAGGCGTTCATGTATTTCTGTAACGGTCAGGGTTGCATTTTCTTCAAGAAAGCTTAATATTGCAATACGCATTGGATGAGCAATGGCTTTGAGCATATTTGCGGCTGATTCTAACTGTACTGAGCTGAGTTCTTTAAGATCCATAATTTATTTATTTTAGGTGTTTGAAATCACTCACCTTGATTTGCACAAGATTTTCTTTTAAACCCCCAGTGAACTTTATCTATTTATTATAAAATTATTATATGCAAATATATAGATATTGTATAGATTAAAAAATGATTTTAATCATAAAAAAACTTTCCTGGTGAATAAACACCCGGAAAGTTTCATGTTATTGTGAATCAAATCGGTTCTGTTATAAAATACCGTAGCTCGTATTTTGTTGAAAACCTGTTGTAATATAAGGTATACAAGTTCAGATTCCCTAAGCTTAATTAGTGTGTGTCTATAATATAAGCGTTTTACGTATTTTTTTGTTTTTTACTATTATGAAGTGTGACCAGTCTTCAGTTATCAGTAGACAGACTTTGCTGAGCCACTGCATACTGTAGACTGATTACTGCCAACTTCTCATATCTTTTAATTAAAGTTTAACACATCTAAAAATTGACAAAGCTTGACTTTATGGACGGACTAATTAGTGTGTGTCCATAAAGTCAGCTTTTTTCAATAGTAAACGTTTTTTCCTTTTATTAAAAGTATGCAGTTCTCAGTATGCAGGTGGTAACATGTAGAACTTCAGTCTTTTGCTGTGTGCTGGAAACTGTATACTGTTTGATAAATTAACATAAAAACTTATTAAAATAAATATCGATTACATTATAGACGAACTCTAATTACTCAGTAACTTCAACTACAATCTCATCACTTTGCCATAAACCGTGTTTTGTGCAAAATGCCATGGCTGTTAATTTCATTTTACGAGTTGGAACAATATGAAAGTCAACTTCCACCTGACTTGGAGCACCACCTAATGCACCGGCAGTAAAACTTGATTCGGCAAGCATGTTCTCACCATTCCATAATTGCACCCATGCAATATAATGGTCAAAATCATCAGGATGAAGATACTCATCACCAACTTTAACCTTTACAGCAAATTTTTCACCTTTTTTTGCTGATTTCTCACAATGAACAAATGCAGAATGTCTGTCAATGTAATCTTTCTTTGCTTCTTTGTCAACTTCTGAAATGTCCTGATACCTGTTAATTTTCATAATTTTTCTTTTTTATTAATAAATTCTTTTTTAATTCAATACAGTAATATTTGCAAATTCAATCATATAATACAAAAAGATGTTTTTATCTGAATATGTATGTTTCTAACTATTAGAATCTTATGATGAATATGATGCGTTTTTATGTATTACAAATTTTATAAATTTTACTGATTTATGCAAATTATTATATGTTTTTTTTGAATAAAAAAATCTCAAATTGGTATAAATACTAAATATTGCTGATAAAAATTACCTTTGCGCATGTAATTTAATAGGAAAAAATAAGAGGTCGAATCACCAAAAAAAAACAGCTTACTATGAGAAAGTTGAATTCAATTATAGATAGAATTAGTTATTTTTCTTTTAAAAAGATCAAGTTTGAAGACTTATTAGAAGCTGAAAATATTTATTTATATGCGGGTGATGTTCCTCGAAGAAAAGAATATGAAAAATATATTGGTTTATCTTTAAATCAATGGAACAGAAGACACATTAAACATGATGTAACAAAAAAGTACCCACTTAAAGATAATTGTGTTAATTTATTTCAATCAGAAGACGTTTTTGAACATATTTATATTGAAGAGATACCAGCAATAATAAATGAAATATACAGAGTGCTTAAACCCAAAGGAATATTTCGTTTGTCATTACCCGATTATGGATGCGACATTTTTCATCAACGTACCATAAGGGATGAGGAGGGAAAATTTCAATTCGATCCGGGAGGCGGTGGCAAATTCGTTGATGGAAAGGTTGTTGGGGGTGGGCATGTTTGGTTTCCTACATATGAAATTGTTAAGGGAATACTTGAAAAAACTGATTTTAAGAACATTAACTTTTTACACTATTACAATGAATTAGCTGAAGGCATAACAAAGAATATTGATTACTCAATTGCTTATGTGATAAGAACACCCGATCATGATGCTCGGGTTCAGAATCCATACAGACCAATGTCAATTGTTGTAGATTGTATAAAAAAATAGATTTACCCGTATGGTTGATAGAGAGTTGGCACCAGTAGCTGTTTTTGCATATAATAGACTGGATCATTTAAAACAAACAATAGAAAGCTTACAAGAGAATAAGTTATCGGGTTTATGCGCGCTTTATATATTTTCTGATGGTGCTAAAAATACCAGCGAAAAAGATGTAATAGCAAAGCTTAGGTCTTATATGGCTGAAATTAAAGGGTTTAAGCGTGTAAGGATAATTGAAAGAGATGTTAATTTGGGTTTAGCAAAATCAATAATTGCTGGTGTAAGTCAGCTAATTGATAAATATGGGCGTGTAATTGTACTTGAAGATGATTTAGTTGTTAGTAATGACTTTTTGGAATACATGAATGACGCTTTGGATTACTACAAAGACGATAAAAATATTTTTTCAATATCAGGATATGCTGGTGCAATAGATATTCCGGAAAATTATGCAAAGCCTGTTTTTTTATTTCAAAGAATTAATTCCTGGGGGTGGGCAAGCTGGAAAGATCGTTGGGATACAGTTGATTGGCAAATGTCTTATTTCCCAAGTTTTATTAAAAATAAGCAACTTAGAAAATCATTTAACAGGATAGGGCCT
Organism: Bacteroidales bacterium; assembly: GCA_029933755.1. Taxonomy (GTDB): domain Bacteria; phylum Bacteroidota; class Bacteroidia; order Bacteroidales; family NBLH01; genus NBLH01. The sequence goes on from JAOZNO010000188.1 coordinate 5,055, forward strand.
GATTTAGCTGTAATGCTTTTAAAACAGTATCAGAAAAAAATAAATTCATGGGCAATAAGGTTTAATTATGCTTGTTTTACGCAAAACAAATATAATGTATACCCTGTAGGAGCTAAAGTTGTAAATAAAGGTGCTGATGGTAGTGGTACAAATATTAGGAAAACATCAAGATATGTGAGTAAATTAAACACGGATAAAATTGTTTTCCCTATTAATTTAACGGAGAATAAAATAATTTCTAAGAATTATATTCGCTTTCTTAAACCAAGTGTTTTAAGACAAATTATAAACTATTTTAAAATTCAATTATATCTATTAAATCAAAAAAAAAGATAAGCATTAAAAAAAACGCTAAAAATTTGCATATTTAAAAAAATAATTACTTTTGTGTCCTTATAAATATTGAAATTTTAATAAAAACAAAATTATGGCTTACGTTATTGATAAAGATTTATGTACAGCATGTGGTGCTTGTATTGATGAATGTCCGGTAGATGCAATTTCTGAGGGAGATGTTTATGTAATTGATGCTGATGAATGTACGGATTGTGGTGCATGTGCTGATGTTTGCCCGGTTGAGGCAATTAGTCCTGAGTAATTTTCTTAGCAGGCATAATTCTTTAATTCTTTAATTACAAAAACAACAAATTATGCCTTGCCAAAAAATTATTGACGAAAAAATAAGAAGCCCCTTGATTGGGGCTTTTTTTATGATTTTCTAATTCCTTTCCTTATAAAATTGTTCAATTAATTTATTAAACGTTAGTAATTGATCCTGAGAAATATTCTTTTGTTGTTTTGCTTCCCTGTATAATTTCAAAATTTTATTAATACAAGCAATTTTTGCTCCTGTTTTTTTAGCAATAATTTCCGGAGCCTTCTCCGCCAACTGCTCAATAGAAATATAATATTTTTCACGTATAAAATCAGTCCAGTATAAATATCTCTTTAAAAGAATGTCCCTGTGATTTTTATTATTTAAATACAGGCTGCTCAGTGTAGCGGCAAACTCAAGAGAACTGTTTTCCTGGGGAACAATTATCGGAATGGGTCGCTGTTTTCGTTTACCGTTAAAGAAGAAAAAAAGAACAACTAATCCCAAAATTAGGTAATAAGCACTACGTAAAGCCTTATGTTTTAGGATGTATCCTAGAGGACTAGGCGCACTTGTGTTCCCAGGCTTATGTTTTTCATCCCACACAATATAATTATTATCCAGATAGCTTAAAATTTTAAATGCATATTCAGCATTATTATTTGTTAGCATATTATAGTTTGTAAAAGCTATTGGTTGCGAATGAAGATAGAAAGCACCTTTTCCAAATGGTACTTTTATGAAATTTACCCATTCATCGCCCATTGTTCCCAAAATATTGGTTGTAGTAGAGTCAAATTCGGAGAAATGATAGTTTACCATTGCTTTTTGAATATAATATCCATTTTCTGATTTTAAAGAAGGCTCATTAAATCTTACAGGCATACTATCTGTGCTAAATGAATTGCTGTATAATATTTCTGTTTTGAATTGTAGCGTATCGCATAAAAGCTTTTCAAAAGTCATTGCGGAAATAAGGATATTTACACCACGATTAGCTATGGATAGGAGTCTGTTTTTATTCAGTTCATCTATTACAAAATTGTCAGTATTGATAATGTATGAATAATTAGCCTTTTGATCAGGTTCTTTAAAATTATAAAGGCTTTTTTTATTCGTTAAAATTTCTTTCGCAGGAAAAGCATCTTCAAGCAAATTGTAAATAATGTAACCTCCAAAAGGATCCTTGTCGTTTTGTGAAAAACTATACGACCAGTCTGGTTCTTTAGGAGCAAAATATTCAAAAAGGATTAAACTGGTAAAAAGTACAGCCAGCAATATGTATTTTTTATCGATTTGCATTTAGCCTGATTAATTCATAAACTTATTAAACACTTTATTAATTATCTATCAATATGCTACTTAACCCAAAATAGTAAAAATATTAA
>JAOZNO010001007.1 GCA_029933755.1 Bacteroidales bacterium
CATTTACAACAACGTAATCCTTACCTTCATGCGAATATATATTTGGTGTACACCATCCAGGATATTCATCCCGGTCTTTTTTCCAAAGTTCTTCACCTGATTTTACATCGAATGCCATCACAAAAGAATTATCAAAAACATCGCACTGAATAATGACTACATCATTGTGAATAATTGGTGAACTGGCAAATTCCCATTCTGCTGATTCTATTGCAAAAAATACCGATTTAAGTTTGCCAAAATTCTTTTTCCAAATGAGTTCCCCATCCATATCATAACAATACAAACCTTCTGAGCCAAAGAATGTTACTACATACTTACCATTTGTGGCTATTGTAGAATTAGCATGAGTTGATATTGGATGCCGCTTAACCACAGGTATTCCTGTATAGGATGTTTTTTTCCATATTTTCTCCCCTGTATTTTTATTAAAACAATAAATTTTCCAGTCATGTTCTGAATTATCTTCAACAGATTCAATACTACCCGAAAGTTTAGCATTATAGCCGCTTGTATCTAATTTGCTAATTGCACTGGTTATAAAAAGCTTCTCGCCCCAAATTACCGGAGAGGAAAGTCCCATACCGGGTATTTCAGTTTTCCATTTAATATTTTCTGATTTTTCAACATTCCATGTTTCAGGTAGGTTTGCATTATCAAGTACTCCACTTGCATAATACCCCCTGTAACTTGACCATTGTCGTTCTGGTTTAATGCTTTGTGATTTTAATTGGTTTGAGGATAGGAAAAAGAAAATTAAGATGATTGTGATTGGTTTAAGTTGCATAGCTTTGGTTTTTATATTTGAGTAAATTTAATGAATTTTTGGTAATTCCTGTAAAATTGAAAATCAAATATTCTGAATCAAAACAAATTTTTTCAACTATTCTGCACTTAAAGACTTAATCAAAATCCCTTTCATAGCCATTCGGGTGGGAAGATAAATCCAAAATAATCCGTTGACAATTACAGCTAATATAAGCAAAAACATAAAAGTGCCCGGAATATTAAATGATGGCGAAAGCAAAGATGGAAGTATTCCAATAATAGCTGCCACAATACCTATTAATAGACCACTCACCAGTAAAAATAGGTTTTCAATAAAGATAAGTTTAAAAATTTCTATTTTTTTGTACCCTACTGCCATTAATAATGCCAATTCATGTTTGCGTTCAAGCATATTTCTGAGTAAAATAATGCCCAAACCTATGGTTCCAATTAGTACACCCAGACCACCCAGAGCCATAAAAACACTCAGGTAAGTATTGGTTACTGAATAAAATTCTGCCAAACGATCAGATGCTTTGCTTATTTGGATTCCGTAATCCATTAGATTTGTGTTCAGAGCTTCAGCTATTTCTATTTCTTTTCTTTTATCGGCATCAATCAGCATTATTTTGGAACCACTTACCGATGGAAAATGTTTACTAAATAGACTGTCTGATATTAAAATATTTCCCTGGAATACTGAGCCATTTAATCCTGCAATAAGTACCAGTTTGATTTTTTCACCTTGCTCGTTAAGGTAAATCAAAGTATCACCAACCGATTTTTTAAGCCCCCAGGTAATCACCGTTTGATCGGCAATAGCCGGAATTATATTATTTTCGAATGATTTATTTAGTTCCTGCCAGCTATTGTTGTTAGAAATACCTTTATATAATTTTGCAAAAGAAAATGCTTGCTTTTTTGTAAATTCATCGGGATTAACTCCTAAAATTCTTGGGTTTTGTACCTGGTTTAGGTTCAGGCAGCTGGCATCGTCACCATCAAGGCTGTGAAATTA
>JAOZNO010000189.1 GCA_029933755.1 Bacteroidales bacterium
CTACATATTGATTAGATATTTGAAATCCTGTAATTACTACTGATGGTAAGTTTGGGTTATCAACCATTTTGTCAGGATCAAAGATATTATAACCATTAATTCCACCAAAAATAAGAAAGCCTTTATCGGTTTTGCAAAATGAGCCAACCAGAAACTCGTTACTTTGTAAACCATCCCTTATGTCGTAATTTCTAACTTTTTTTGTTTCAGGATTAAATTTTGACAAACCACTATTTGTACTTACCCAAATGTACCCATTATGGTCTTCTAAAATTCCCATCATAACATTATTAGGGAAATTATCACCCTCACCAAAATTCTCGAACTCATCTTTATCACTGTGATATAAACTTAATGAACCTTTTGAGCCAATCCATAGTCGCCCTTTACTGTCTTCAGTTATTGCATAAATTCGATTATTCCCAATTGAATTTTTATCGTCAGGATTATGTTGATAGCGGACAAATGAATTATTTTTTTCGTCCCATTTGTTTAGGCCACCGCCAAATGTACCAATCCAAATTATTCCATTATGATCTTTAAATACGGTAGTTACATTGTTGTTGCTAATGCTATTTTTATTATCTGAGTTTTGATAAACTTCAAAACTTTCAGTCTTGGGATTAAAAACATTAACACCACCACCATAAGTGGCTATCCACAATTTACCTTGATTATCTTCAATTATTCGCCACACACGATTATTACTAAGACTTTTAGTAGCTGTTTGTTGTTTCGCACTTTGTGCTTTATATGCTTTGAATTTGCCAGTTTTAGGATAAAAACGATTAAAGCCTCCACCATCTGTTCCTATCCAGAATCTCCCTTTAGAGTCCTCAATAATTGTTCGTACGTGATTATGACTTAGACTATTCGGATTTGAAGGATTGTGCATGTAGTGTTTAAACTTATTTTCTCCTTTTATCCATAAATTTAAACCTCCTTGTACAGTTCCTACCCAAATTCGTCCTTTACTGTCCTGGTAAATATTTCTTACCTGGTTTGAGCTTAAACTATTGTCATCATATGGGTTATGACGAAATAAACTTAATTCTTCAGCTGCACGATTCCATTTATCAATTCCGCCAAGTGAACTTCCAACCCACAATATATTGGTTTTATCCTGGTAAAGCGATAGTATATTGTTATTTTGTAATGAACTGCGAATAGATGCATCATGTTTATAGGCGGTAAACTCATCTGTTTTTTGATTATATCTGTACAATCCACTTTTTTCAGTTCCAAGCCATATAATTTCTTCTTTATCAATTACAATTGAAGTTATTCTATTGGTAACATAATTACTTAGCCTCTCTTTTTTATGTTGAAAAATACGATATTCTTTGCTTATGGTATTAAAACGAATTAATCCGTTATCGGTTCCTATCCATAAAACCTGATTTTTGTCTAATTGAGTCGTATTAATTTTATTAAAGCCGCTTACATCACCATAACCCGAGGCGAAATTGAAGAAATTAAATTCACCACTTTGTTTGTTAAATAAACAAAGACCATTGTTGGTTCCTAACCACAATTGATTATTCGGGGCTGCACTAATGCTATTTATAATATTTTGCTCTGTATCCTCTTCATTTCCCTGGTAATATCTTTTGAATTTTTCTGTTTTCCTGTTAAAACGGTTTAAACCTTTTGATGTAGCAATCCATAAATAGTCCTTTTCTCCCCAAATGAAACGAACATTACCTGAACTTAATGATTCAGTATTTTCATTTCCGGGATAATAGGATATAAATTTTTCAAAAGTTTCATCAAATTTACATAATCCTGCTCCACGTGTGCCAATCCATAATTTACCACCATGTTCCGGTGGGTCAACGTACAAATAGTTTAATACATTGTCTGAAATAGAATTGCTGTCTGCCTGATTATTTCGGTAGATGCTAATGCTATAACCATCGTATTTGTTTAAACCATCAAGTGTGGCAAACCACATAAATCCTTTGTTATCCTGCACAATACTGTATATAGAACTTTGCGATAAGCCATCTTCAAGCGAAATATGCTCAAATTTAATATTTGGAGCTTGAGAATTAGCGATACTTTGTGTTAAACTTAAGATTATTAGGAGTAAGATATTTATTTTTGACATGATAGTTATATTGTTATATTGTTAAACTGTTGTTGTGTAATATACCGGAAACGGTTTTAAATTAGACTTTTATAAATATATTTTACACTGATTGTCAGTGATTAGAATCATTTAACAATAGAACCATTTAACCATATTAAAGTGTAATTTAGTCATATTTTAGTTTGTAGAGAGTATTTAAGATTTTTTTTTTTAATAGAGTTACGGAACTTTAAAATTATAACAATATATATACCATCATGCAATTTGTTTGTTCAAATTATCATAAAAAAGAATTTTGTATTAATTTTGCAGCTAAATTGAGTACAAACTGAGATGTGTAATCGCCTACGAGTGTTCGTCTATAATGTCTCACTTTTTAGTTTTTTAATATGTGAAACTTATTTTAAAATTGGTAGAAGTTGGCAGTAAACAGTCTACAGTATGCAGTAGCTAACAAAGTCTGCTTACTGAGAACTGAATACTGTTCTTGTCTAAAAATAGTAAACTACATTAGAAAATAGAAAAGATGAACTTTATGAACAGACAAATTAAGGCTTTAAAAATAAAATTATGATACAACGAATGCAAACCGTATATTTATTATTATCATTGGTACTAATGTTCCTGGTTTTTATATTTCCTTTATCAGAACTATTGGTAGGTGAAAACTTAATTTTTATTTTCAGATACAGAGGGATTTATGAATTGGCAGATAATGCTGAAATTCTGATAATTCAAAGCTTGCCTTTGGCTATTCTTTTTGGTATTATATTAATTATTAACATGCTAAGCATATTTTTATTCAAAAATAGAATGTTACAAATGCGTTTGAGCATTTTCAATATTATGCTTATGATTGGTTCAATAGGATTGGCTTATTATTATATTTATATTGCTTTTAATGAATTAAATGCAACGGTTCACTTTTCTTTTGCAGCTATTTTTCCCTTAATAAGTGCTATTTTAACTTATATGGCTTTCAGGGGAATTAAAAAAGATGAAAAGTTGGTGAAATCTTTGGATAGGATTCGGTAATATCGCTCTCCGAGCTATGAAAAATGGAAACAGCCCGTAAGAGCTGTTTTTCATTACTTGCTTTTTTATAGGTATTATTGTATTTTTGTAAAAGGTACAAATAGTCTGAAATGAAAAAAAAAATACCAAAGTCAACTGAAACTATTAAGCCGATTCTTTTAAAATTTAAAAAAGAACTAAAGGAGCTTTATGGAGATAATATGTTGCAAATAATTTTATTTGGATCCTATGCTCGTGGTGATATTCATTCAGAATCTGATATTGATTTGTTATTGATATTAAATAAAATGAAATCACCTTATCATGAGAATGTATTTATGAATGAATTGTTGGCAGATTTTAACTTAGAATTTGAGAAATACTTTTCGGTTATCACAACAACTCTTCCAAAATTTAATAATATGAAAAATCCGTTGTATGAAAATGTCAAAAATGAGGGTTTTGTGTTATGAATGAGACGATAGAGTTGTATATGATAAGGCAAAAATGTACTTGAAGGATGCTGACTTACTTATAGCAAATAATAGTTCTGAATCTGCGGTATCTCGTGCATATTATGCTATGTATTACATGGCTAAAGCTTTACTTTTTTTTGTAGATATTAATGTTAAAACTCATCAGGGTACTGTTATGATGTTTGGCAAACACTTTATAAAAAATGGCATATTTGAGAAAAAGTATAATAATATTCTAACCAAAGCTTTAAACCAACGTATTGTTGGTGATTATGAAATTGGGAAAGGAATTGAACTTGATTTGGCAACAGAAATTGTAAATGAAGCTCATGAATTTGTTACGGTTGTTATAAAATACTTAAAAACAAAGTATAAAACAGCTTAGAAAGCTGTTTTACAAATCCAGAACAATGAACGTCATTGCAATCCGCTGGCTATCGGAGAAGCAATCTCCTGTTATTCAGAAAGTGGCCAATTACTTCTAATTGACAGCTGAGCTTATTGGGGGGGATTCCTTCACTTCGCTCGGAATGACGAACTTTGAATGAGCGTTTGAAAACAGCTCAGAGAGCTGTTCTACATTATCTTAACTTCGCTCCAAGCTCTTTTTCGTAAACCCGGATTAAATTATTCATTATTTTGTCAATTTGCTTATCTTTTAGGGTTTTAAATTCATCTTGAATAATGAAATTAATGGCATAAGATTTTTTATCCACACCAAGTTTTTCACCTTCATAAATATCAAATATTGAAACTTTTTTAAGTAGTTTGCGTTCTGATTTAAAGGCTAGTTCTTTAATTTGGCTAAATTTTACGGATTTATCAACCAATAAAGCTAAATCGCGACTTACTTCCGGAAATTTTGAAATTGCCTGAAATTGTTTTGTTTTTGGAAGCTTATTCATTAAAACATCCCAGTTAAAATCAGCATAAAAAACATCACCGTCAATATCAAACGATTTTCTTAAGGATTTAGAAACCAGCCCAAAATTAACAAATGTTTTATTTGCTAACTGGTAACTTAGTCCATAATCAAAAATATCATTGGCTATTTCTTCAAGTTTAAATTTTTCAACTGAATAACCCAAATTTTTCAGTAATTGGTCAGTATAAGCTTTTAATTCATAAAAGTCTGATTTTTGAGTACTTACATTCCAATTTGCAGTATCTTTATTTCCAGTGATAAATAATGCTAAATGGTTTTCTTCGTAATACTTGTTTAAGGTGTTTTCATCCTTATTTTCAGGATTAATGAAATAACAGTTCCCAAATTCATATAGTTTTAAATCCTGATTTTTACGATTTTCGTTATAAATTACTGCTTCTAAACCGCCAAAAAGTAAATTCTGACGTAGTGCATCCAAATCTGAACTTAAAGGGTTTAAAATTTTAACCGTATTTTCTGCTTTAAAAGATTGCAGATTTTCAAAATAAGCAGATTTTGTCAATGAATTTGACATAGCCTCGTTAAAGCCTTTGTTGCTTAATAAATCAGAAATGGTATTTTTCCATTTGTTTCTGTCCGGTTTTGGAGCATACGAAATGGTTGACTTTACATCAGTACTTACTTCAATATTATTATATCCATAAATTCGTAAAATCTCTTCAATCACATCAGCTTCACGAGTAACATCTACCCTGTAAGGTGGGACATCTAAAACCAAAGCTTCGTCAGTTTCTTCAACTATTTTAATTTCAAGCGATAGTAGTATGTTCTTAATTTTATCATGTGGTATTTGTTTACCTATTAAACGATCAACATTTGTGTATTTTATGTTTACACGATGGTCAGCAACAGGATTAGGGTAAACATCAACAATTTCAGATGAAATACTGCCTCCGGCAAGTTCTTTTATCAATAAAGCAGCTCTTTTTAAAGCATAAATAATATTGTTAGGATCAACGCCTCGTTCAAAACGGAAAGAAGAATCAGTTTGTAATATATGTCGCTTTGAGGTTTTACGGACATAAACGGAATCAAAATAAGCACTTTCAAGGAAAATACTTGTCGTTTTTTCAGTAACACCAGATTTTGCACCACCAAATACACCCGCAATACACATTCCTTCTTCAGGATTGCAAATCATTAAATCGTTTTCACTTAATTCTCTTTCCTGTTCATCAAGTGTAACAAATTTGCTTCCTTTATCCAGTGTTTTAACAATTACTTGTTTGCCTTTAATCATGTCAGCATCAAATGCATGCAGAGGTTGCCCTGTTTCTTGTAAAACAAAATTGGTAATATCTACCACATTGTTTATTGGGTTTAAACCAATTGCTTTTAACCTGTTCTTTAGCCAATCTGGCGATTCTTTTATTTCAATACCCGAAATAGTAAGACCGGCATATCGTTTACAGGCATTTTCATTTTCAATGCTTACACTAATATGATTATTTGTATTGTCTGTTTTAAAATTTTCAACCGAAGGTATTGTGTATTCTGTTTTCTTTTTCTGGCTGAAAAATGCTGCTAAATCACGAGCGACTCCAATATGCGAAGCACCATCAATACGGTTTGGTGTAAGGCCAATCTCAAATACTATATCTTCTTCAATATCAAAGTGTTCACTTGCTTTTTGGCCAATTTTAGCATTTTCATCAAGTACCATAATTCCATCATGCGATGCTCCCAGCCCAATTTCATCTTCGGCACAAATCATTCCAAGCGAAACTTGTCCGCGAATTTTACCTTTTTTAATTTTAAACTCCTTATCACCATCATAAAGTGTGGTACCTACAGTTGCTACAACTACTTTTTGTCCGGCATCAACATTAGGTGCACCACATACAATTGGTAAAAGTTCCCCCGTTCCAATATCAACTTTGGTTAAGCTAAGGCGATCAGCGTCCGGATGTTTTGAGCTTTCTACAACTTTGCCAATTATCAAACCTACCAAACCGCCTTTTACCGATTGAAAGTGTTCAATTCCTTCCACTTCAAGTCCGGTATTCGTTAATATTACTGATAGTTCTTTATAATCAATATCAGTATTTATGTAATTTTTCAGCCAATTGTATGAAATCTTCATCTAGTTATAATTTTTTAGCCACGAATTTACGAATTAAATTATTCGTAAAATATTTTATATAGAAAATAAATAAGAAACCGACAAAAGTAGTTATTTGTATGAAAATAGAGAAAAAGAAATCAGCTTTTATAAATTAAAGTTTGAATAAATTTTTGAAATCATTTTTTTAGCTTGTAAATTAGTGCTGTGAAATTATCGAATTTCTTAGTTAAATCATTTATTTCGTCACAACTTTATCTATAATATTACGTTACTAACCTGATTAATTCATAAACTTATTAGATGTTTTACTAATTGTCTGTAAATATGCAATTTAAACCAAAATAGTAAAAATATTTAAAAAATAATAATTTTACCAAAGGTGCATTTTTTCTTTGTCGGACTTTTTGTTGCAAACCTCTTGCAG
>JAOZNO010001008.1 GCA_029933755.1 Bacteroidales bacterium
ACAATTGATTTAACTACTTTCCCAAATAAATTAATTAAAGTTAGATTATTTACATTTAAACCTTCTGCTATGGAAATGTTTAGATTATTTTTTATAGGATTTGGGTGAACAACAATTTGATTCGTTATATGTAGAATTTCCTTTTTTCCAGTAGTTCCTTCTTCAATAGCCTGGTAACTTGAAAGGTAAACCTGATCACCACTTGATGATAAATCACTATTCGTTGCATTTACAGCCAGGTAAAAAGTCACATCTCCAGAGCCTGATACTGGCGCTTTCCAGTTAAACTGCCAACTTATTGAATTGTTATTGGCAATTGTTCCTTTTGCAGTGTGGGTAACTGCATTATTGTTGTTGGTGAGTACTGTAAGCTCATCATTAATTAAAGCAAAAGTGCCAATTTTATCGGATGAATTATTTTCAGCACAAATTTCAAAACCAATTCTATCCGAATCAGAATGATTTGCAGTTACTGTAATTATATAGTTTTTACCCGCTACATATCCGCTAACTGGAATATCTGAACGGATTAAATTATCTTTATTAATTACTTTATTTTCTGAGTGACATGAGGTACAATTCGCATTATCTCCAGGTGAAGTGCTAAAGTTTAATGTTGCAGAAATTAACAATATTGCTACAAATATTGAAACTAAATATAAAATTAAGCTTCTATATCTCAGATTAATCATAAATTATCTAATTAGTGTTGTAAAATTACAAATAAAAAAGGATATAGGTGTCTTTAATTCAGATTTATTAAGTTTTTATATACAGAGTTTAAAATTTTTAATCAATAAATTACATTAATCAATGCAATTTATATAATATGTAAATAATAGTATGTCAGAATATTAAGCTAATTACAACTAATAAATTTGCGTCTATCATAAGAAAAGAGCATTTCGTCATAGTTTACACAATATTTATCCCATAAAAACGTTATTTCATTGAAAAAAAGTTGGCAGAATATTTGTAATGTTTAATGAAACAATTTAACTTTGTAAAGACACAAAAAGAAAGGAGTACTATTATGAACGAGGAAAAAGATGATATTATATACCTTAAAGGAAAAGAATCAGTTATTGTAAGTATACTCTCTCTTATTGGAATAATCGTTTTTATTGTTCCAATAGCAATCGTTTTTATATTAAGATTTATTTATCAATCTGTACGAAAGGCTAAAGAGAGTGTTGAATCTGCCCAGGCAGACGCAAACCTTACTAAGGTTTATTAAACTTTTTATTAAAATATTCCTATTTTTATATTATCAATAGCTTAAATGGCTTATTGGTATCTTGAAACTTCCTGTGAAAAATAATCTGGAGGAAACCCTAAGTTTAGAACTACACAATCACCATTTTTTTAGAAATTAATTGATAATTAGCCTTGAACGGAAATAATGTGTTTGAATGGAAAATTTCAAGTTCTAGGCTTGTGAAATCATAAATATCAGGAGTTTACTCATGTAAATGACTGGTTTTTAAGATGAGCATAACGACGAAATTGGAGTTTTCGGTCAAATACTAATTAAGCTAATTTCCCTTTGGGTAGTTTTAATAAAAATGGAATTGCCACAACAGCCAGAAAAGCTGCTAAATAAAAAGTGTTTTTTAGTCCCATAGTATCCCCAATAAATCCAATAAACAATGCCCCTAGCGAGCTTACAAAAAAGTTAATGGTCATGTAAATCCCATTCATAAATGCAGGTCGGTCTGTAGGGATGTCCTGTACCAAAGCTAGTAAAACAGAGCCCGAAGAAACCAGGGTTAATCCTAAAAGCA
>JAOZNO010000190.1 GCA_029933755.1 Bacteroidales bacterium
TTCTTCAATTCGGCTGTGTCCTCCATAATTATTAGAATTAATCAAAATTGAATATCCAAGCTTGTAATCTTTAAGGTATCCAAATCTGGAAAGGGCTGTTTGTACCGAGCCCATATGACTTCGATAGATAAAACCTTTATAAGGATCAGCATAATTTGCCAAACCATAACCTACTTCCAAGCCTGATTTTGCACCATCAGTTGTCTTACAGGTTTCCATGCGCATCAATGACTCTTCGCTAATCAGTTGTAGACTATCAGCTTTTCCTCTGTTCAAATAAAACATCAGAAATTTAGCCATATCTGTAGGTGTAGCATTTATTGACCCTGAAGGACGTGTAAGAATATGCCAATAAGGTGCAGGTTTTGAGTCGCGGTAAGTTGCAATACCGTGTTTTATGAAATTTTCATTTCTGAAATAAGTGGCAGATTCCATCCCCAATGGGTTGAATAAAATTTGCTGTACATACTCTTCAAACTTCATCCCTGTTATTTTTTCTACAATATATCCTGCTGCCTGAGGACCTGTATTACAATAAGCAAATCTTGTTCCCGGCATCCATCTTGATACACGCGATTGAGGGTGAAAATCCAAAGCATCTTTATTGCTTATAGGTATAGAGTCGCTGTGTGCAAACTCCATAAAATGCATATTATCCCAACCTGTAGTGTGTTCTAATAAATGCTCTACAAGAATGGGGGCTTCTTCTGCCCAAGGGTTTGTGAATTCAATTTCAGGAATCAAATCTCTTACTTCATCCTTTAAGCTTATACGTCCTTCTTCCTGTAACTTTAAAATTGCAAGAGCGGTAAACATTTTTGATGTTGAACCGATACGGAACATAGTCTTCTCATCGGCATCAATATCTTTTTCAACATTTGCTTTTCCCAAAGAAGTAATCCATACCGGACCTTCTTCATTAACCAATGCTATACCTACTGCTGGAATTTTTTCTTCTGCCATAACTTCTTCAATTGCAGTTTTAAGCTCTTGAATAGTTTGAGGTGATTTGTCTGATTTATCATTTTGCCCGTATGATGGTAGTGTAAATAATAAAACAGAAACAACAGCAATAGTTTTTTTTATGTCAATTAATCGCATAGTATTGTATTTTAAGATTTAGAAATATTTAGATTTAGCTCCACACCTGCATTCCTATTACATCAAACCATAATAGATAAAATGTTATTAATACGTGTAAAACTGATAAAATTACTGAATACCTATAAATTAGTTTATTTATTTCAGCATTATGATTTTTAACTACGCATACTACTGACATAATTGAGGCTAATGCAAAAAATATTGTAAATAACATAAATGATATCGATACAAAACCTGGTCCTCCAAAGTATTTATCACCCCCACCCATTCCAATTTGGAAAAGAATAAATGTGACTAAAAAGAATAAACTGGACATGAAAGGCCATAAGCGTACCTTAATAGCCGCTCCTCCTTCAATTTTGCCTAAGAAATACCTAATAGACCATATAAATCCATACACAATAGAAACAAGCATTAATACTATCCATAGTGCCAATATGAAAATTTGGCTAAAAAGTGATATTGTTGAAATCCGTTTTAGAATTTGTTCACTTCCCACGGCCAGATCAAACTGTACCACTACTTCACCATCAAGGGGATCAATAATTTTCCCCATACTAATTTTTCCCGTTTCAGTAGATTTATATTGAGTAGGATTTACAGCTATATTTTTAATAGTATCACCAAAAAATAATCCTTTTGTAAAAATAGTATCGTTTGTTTGCCAAATATGCTTTATGGCAAGTACACGTATCATAAAATTTGTACTATTTGATCTTTGATTTATAGGTATATAGTAACCCGAAAGATCTTTTACTTCATCTTTTAATCCAAGCTCTATATTTATTTTTTTACTAGGTAAATTTCTGGTTTGAAATGACATCACCAGCTTAGAAATACGCATAGATCCAAGATAACCACCACCATTTACTGCAATAGAATATCCTACATTGTATTCCGGAATATACCCAAACCCGTGAACTGCTCCCTCTACACTACCATTATGTCCCTGATAAACAAAACTTTTATAAGGAGAAGCATAATTTGATAAACCGTAGCCCTGTTCCAGTCCTGCTTTTGCACCATCTGTTGTCATACAAGTTTCCATGCGTTTCAAGGACTCTTCACTTATTAATTCCAAGCTATCAACTTTTCCTCTATTAATATAAAATTGAAGGAATTTAGCCATATCTGTTGGCGTAGCATTTATTGATCCGGAAGGTCGTTGTAATACATGATAATATGATTGTGGTTCTTTGCCAATATAGGTTGTTACACCATATTTCTTATAATTTTCATCTTCAAAGAAAGTAGCAGATTTCATCCCTATTGGGGTGAAAAAGTTTTCCTGGATATAATTTTCAAAAGTTTTCTTTGATATTTTTTCAACAATATATGCCGCAACCGGAGGGCCTGTATTACAGTAGGCCATTCTTGTTCCGGGTATCCAACGTGAAACCCTGGATTGAGGATGAAAATCTAAACCTTCCTTTAAACTTAAAGCAGTATCATTATGAGCATATTCGATATTATGATAATCATCCCAACCTGTTGTATGCTCAAGAAGGTGTACTACAAGAATAGGATTTGTTTCTGCCCAGGAGTTTACAAATTCTATTTCTGGTACCAAATCGCGTACTTTATCATTAAGGCTTAAAAGACCCTCTTGTTGCATTTTAAGAATGGCAAGTGAAACAAACATTTTTGAAGTTGAACCGATACGGAACAGAGTCTGATCATTTGCATCTATATCTTCTTCAATATTGGCTTTGCCAAATGATTCGACCCATACAGAGCGATCCTCATTAACCAATGCAATACCTACTGCAGGTATGTGTTCCTCATTCATAACTTTTTCAATGCCTTCTTTAAGTTCTTGAATAGTTTGAGGTGATTTTTCTGATTTATCATTTTGTCCGAATGATGGAAGGGTAAATAGTAAAAAAGAAACTATCGTAATAAATTTATTTATGCCGATTAATCGCATAGTAATGTACTTTAAGATTTATAATCAGTTTATTTTCGCATAGGGAAAGTTACGCTCGATATATGATTTATATTTCGTTGAACTTGCCAAACAGGTGTGCCTTCTTTTGGAAAACGGGTAAAAATTGAGTCGTCGGCACCTGCAAGTGATATTCTAATACGGTGTCCTTTTTTAATTTGCACCGAGCTTGCAAAAAGTTTAAACTCAATCTCAGAAACCTCTCCGGGAACTAATGGCATAGCATCTTTCTTCTTGAAACTATGGTTTGGCCCAAGCATAACATAAGGCTCAGGATCTTCTGATATTTTTCTGTGAATAGCTCTAAGCATTCCTTCAGTTACATAAGTAACCTTACCATCAGGAGCTACATCTTCCAAATAGGCAAAGAATGCACCATCACTGTGGCTTGATGCCACTTGAAGTTTAACAATAATACTCCCTGTAATTTCTATATCGCTGTCTAAGGCTGGTGTTGTATAGTTTAAAAGTTTTTCATCTTCCTCTTTTCTGTCAGGGTAAACCACATCATCACCACCCATATTTGTAAACCAACGATTCTGCATACCGGTAGTTGCAGTAAAATCTACTTTGTACGAATCAAAGCCTTCGGCTTCTACTGGCTTATCTTTTGATAAAATACCATCTTTATTGAAATAATAAGTTTCATTTTCAACATACTCCGGAGGCCATACACTGGTTTCACGCCAAACATTTTCGCCCATAGTGAAATATCGTATATAACTATTTATTGAATCTGTATTTTCACCTTTCAACAACTTATCGAAAGTCTCAATTTTTTTCAACAACTGTCCTTCCGGACTTGGAGATACAGGGGTGTTAACTTCAAGAAATGGGTTTGTATCAAAATGCCCACCATGACTATAAGTTCCTATTACAACTTGCTGTTTATTTGTAAAGCTTAGAAAACGACTTAATGTACCATCTGATGTAGCTGCATCTAACCAACCTGACCAGACAAGCATTGGGATTACGGAAGATTGAATTTTGTCAGCCATACCAAATGGTGATATATCTCGCATCAGATAATTTGTTTTTCCAATAGTATCATCACGAAAAACAACAGATTTCATATTATCACCAACAATAGCATTTTCCTTATGTTCAGCCACAGCAGCTTTTAATAAGCTTCGATTTTTATCTTCATCCACAGGTTTCATTCCAGGAACCATAAGTTTAGTCAAAAAACACTTTAGTCCTGTAGCCTCAGAAAGTCCACAAATATCATTCTGATCCAACATTGAAACCATATTTGACCACATATCAACATATTTATTGATTACGCCTCCTGGTTGAATCAATCCGTATTGAGGGTCGAAATCGTCATATAGAGGCGCAACCACTTTTAAAGCAGGGTGATTTGATACGGAAGCTAATTCGGCAGTATTCCCGGCATAGGAAACTCCAATTGTCCCCACCTTGCCATTTGACCAATCCTGTTTGCTTACCCAATCAATTATTTCACCGTAATCAGCAACTTCATTCCGCGACCATTCATTATCATGTACCCCAAAGGAAGCACCTGTTCCCCTAACATCAACCTTAATAAATGCATAACCATTTTCGTTGAATAATTTAGTTGGTGTATCTGGAATTTCCTTTTTTAGATTATTAATTCCCAAAGCATGCATCCCTCGTTGCAGTGGGCCAACTTCCATCGCACGACCATATCTCGTTGAATGTACAACAGAAGGAATTTTTTGTCCTTTTCCCAAATTAGATGGAAACCAAATATCTATTGCTATTTTAACACCATCAGGCATTACTACATAAAGTGCCTGATTACGTTTTTCACCTGTAGGGATTATCTCTTCACCGGGAATTGACACTAATGAGGTAAAGGATACAACTAAAAATGAAACAATAGCAATAATAACAATACCACCTATAAGCATAAATCCTTTTTTTAAAATTTGTTTGCCAGTCATTATTTGTAATTTTTATTTGGTAAAATTTGTTAATGTGTATGTAAATTTAAAAAGTTAAATTACCAATGAGTATTAAATTCATTGCAAATAATAACTTTTATTGATAAGAATAGTTTCATTAGAAGAATTGAAACCTATTTTGTGATAAGAAAATGAATTAGTTTGAATAATCATTTTGGTTTGGCAAAAAACAAAAAGGTATCATGGTCGGAAGAATGACGTAGCAGTCTCCTGTCATAAAAAAAATCTACTCATTCAGACTGTAGAGCATACATCAGGGGATCACTTCGTTTCTCTCATAATGATACGCATTGAATTAGGAAAACTTTACGATTGAGCTTAATAACAAAGTATTAACAAATCAATAAGCTCGGAGCAAGCTCACGAGGTATGAATCGGAAAGAATTTATTTTGTACGATGCAAGCATCTGGGAATTAAACCCACTGGTGGGATTAAAATTATTGTTGTAATTGTTTTTTGTATTCGGAAGGTGAAAATCCGGTTTCTTTTTTAAAAGTCCTGATAAAACTGCTTTTTGAGTTAAAGCCACAATCATAGGCGATTCCCATAAGTGAATACTTTTTGGAATTTTCTGCAATCATTTTTTCTTTAACTGCCTCTACTCGTTGTTTATTAATGATATCATAAAACGAAATATCCATGTATTGATTAAGTAATGTAGAGAGTTTTTTATCTGATGTAGGAATCAGGTCTGCAAGCTTTTTTAATGTTAGGTTTTCATCTAAATAGGGTTTATCGTTTTTCAGAATATTTTCTAAGCTTAATTTTAGCTCTTTAATTTCTTGATCACTAGAATGTGATAACTGGTTTTTGTTAGCCTTTTTTGTGTCACCTTCATTATCAACTTCCTCAATAATAAGAAAATCAGGTAATAATATTCTTGATTGATTTATTCCATAATAACCTAGGTAAATAATTACAATAACTGTTGTTATTATAGTAATATAAAAACCATATAATGAATATAAGCCTATGATGCTAATAAATGTATCGACACTCATTACAAGCAGATAACCGAATAACATATATTTTAACCAAATAAAATCATGTTCTGTTAAATTCGAATAATTTGATTTTATTGCCTTTTTAAATCTATAAAACATTCTTAAAGTCAACAGGAGATAAAGAATAAAATACAAATCGGATAGTACTACATCAAGAACCCATTTTTTTTCAAAAATTTGCATGTATGTAGCATTATCTATATCCGAAGGAAAATAAATAATATAAATTATTGATTTTAAAACCAAATTTACAACATAGGGAATGAAATGAATTAAGTTCTTTTTTATTAGTTTTTTTTCATCCGTAAAAAGAGATTTTATATAGAGAAAAATGAGCGGACCTAAAAACCATGTGATTGCAGATGAAAATATTATACTAGGTAATTTTATGAAATAAATTTCATGCAAGAAAAAATAGGATATAATAAATTCACAAAGCAGAAATAAAAACAAAACGATTAATAGATATTGAGGTAACTCTTTTTTATCTTTCTTAAAAAGGAAGAATAAAATTAAGCTGCCTATGACAATACCCGTTATTAATATAAAATCAATTATTAGTTCCATCTGCCTAGACTAAAAGTAACATAACTATATAACAATCAGCTAATTCAAGAAAGTGTTGAGAATGCAATTAAATTATCAAGATTGCTAAAATAGTCATTATTTTTTATTTTTTATGGAATAAAATTTAAGATTCTGAAAGAAACCGAAAACTAGCTAATATATTATCACATGAAAAATGATGTACTTATTAACCCACATTATTCATTTTTCTTTTTTCAAACATGGATATTAGATGGGTTAAAAATACCTTGTAAATTAAAAAACCACTATACAAAAGATGTATAGTGGTAATTTAAAAAAGGAAAGAAATTTTCCTGTTTTTTTATAAAAAACCTAAAATCTAAATATTAACCCTAAGCCAATTGTTCTTGGTCGGCCAACTTTATACAGATTACCTATTGCAGGATCTGTATGTTCAATATAGTAACCATTTAAAATTT
>JAOZNO010001009.1 GCA_029933755.1 Bacteroidales bacterium
CAATAAAGCAAAAATCAGCCACAAATAATTACCTATATCGCTTTTGTCATCCTGATATGAAAGAAAAGGAATTGCCATAATTGCAAAAGCAATCCCCAACCAACCTCTTTTACTTGCCCTTTCTTTCAAAAATAAGATGGAAAGAAAAATGGTTATGATGGGTGAAAGAGATATTATTGGAAAAATAAGGTAAGCTGGCCCATTTTCAATTGCCCCGGTAAAAAGCACCATTTGACCACCCGCACCTGTAAAGCCTATAATTGCACCTAAAAACATTGATCGTAAATCTTTTTCTAATTTCCAGTTAATATTTTTAAGGGCTATTATTGCCGGAATTATCATGGTAGTAGACCAAATAATATAAATAATTGTGCCTGGCAATTTAGACAATTCAGTTGTAGCACCCCAAACGCCCCAAAATACAGTTACCAAAACTGCATATAAAAGCCATTTTTTATTCGTTTTTGCCATTTTCGATATGTTCTATTTTATTAATATTTTAATTGTTGATACTGATTTATTTGTTTTTAAAACCAGGGAGTAGACTCCGGTGGATAAATTACTTTTACTTATTTTAACGTCTGTATTTGGATATATTTTTCCATCATAATATTTTCTCACTAATTCTCCATTAATATTGTAAAGTTCAATCGTTGCCTGAAGTGGTTCAACATTATTCAATTTAACAACAGAGGTACTGGTCATGGGATTTGGAGCAATTAATATCCCTATTTTATTTTTTTTGATTTCGTTTACAAAAACAGTTTGTCCAGGTTGCATCCATTTTACTTCGGTATATGTGGATTTGCTAATGTCTTTATATGAAAACACCCTATAATAATATATTATTGAACTATCTAAACCCTCATCAATAAAATAAAATGTGCTTGAAGGTAATTCAACAAGTTTTTCAAAATTTAGGCTATCACCTATTGATTTTTCAATAATATAACCTTCGGGTGTAGAATTAGCTGTCCATTTAATTTTCAATTTTGTATAAGGACTACTAACTGATTGTTCCACATTAAAATTCTTTGGTTTATCAAGTACAGCCAATTTCATATAATAAAATTTATGATTTGGCCACCAAAGTTCTTGTTTATTAATAACAATACTTGCAGACAGGAGATCAGTTTCTTCAAATGCAATATCGCTTAACAGAATACTTGCTTCAAAACAATTTACGGAACTTTTCAAATCTATTTTTTTAACAAATTCAAAAGCATCACTAACATAATGAAATAAAGAATCTTGTCTCAATAAATAATTATCGATTCCATTATTATCTGTATCAATATACAATTCAATGAACTCTATATCTTTGGCTTTTATCATTAAAAAAAGACTATCAGAATTATTATAAAACTGTACAGAAGCTATTGAATCATTAATAATTCCATTAGCTGTATTTGGAATAGGGTTCCAGTCTAAAGAATAACCATCTACAATAATATTTACAAAATAGGGATAATCTCCTGAAACTAATTGATCTGTTGTATCGGAATATGAAGATTCATATCCACTATAAAAATACTTAACACGATAATTATATGTTTGAGATACGGTGAGATTTTTGTCTATAAAATAAATGTCCTTGGCTTTTTTTACTGCTAGATCAGAATAGTCTGCACCATTTTCTGAGCGTTGTAATAAAGTATAAATTGAATCATTCTCCGGTCTTAACCAGGAAACTAAATTATTATTCCCGTAACTTGTTGAAGTTATTAATGGAGTTTGACTTAAGGTTTCTAAACCCTTAAAGTATTCATTTCCTGCATAAACC
>JAOZNO010000191.1 GCA_029933755.1 Bacteroidales bacterium
ATATACTTCTGCAAATTTCATTGTATTATCCCGATAGTACTTCTAAAATTTCCATTGTCTATGAAAAACTATGAAAATCTTGCTGTAAATTAATTATTAGAGGTGGCCTTAAGTAAACGATCAACATAATAAGGGAAATTGTTTTAAAACTGTTCGGATATAATGTTAGAAAGACTTACTGCATTTGATATTGAATTATTCTTATTCTTAAACGGGTTGCATAATTCGTTCATGGATAATGTAATGTGGGTGACTAGTGAAACAATCACATGGATTCCTTTATATGCTGTGGTGCTTTTTTTTGTTTTTAAGAAATTAAGATGGAAAGCTTTGCTAACATTGTTATTTATGATATTGCTTGTTGTTTTAGCAGATCAGGGTTCGGTACGTTTATTTAAAAATGTTTTTGAACGTTTAAGACCTTGTCATAATCAACAAATAGCTGAATATGTTCATATTGTAAAAGATCATTGTGGTGGTTCATTTGGTTTTGTATCATCACATGCAGCAAATACATTTGCTTTTGCCACATTTACGGTCTTCTTTTTCAACAATAAAAAGTTTAACTATTTTATTATTTTCTGGGCTGTTTTTGTTTCTTATAGCAGAATTTATTTGGGTGTACATTTCCCTGCTGATATATTAGGCGGTGCTATTTTAGGCTTTGCAATAGGCTTTGGAGTATTTAAACTGTATGAGTTCGTTTATGCAAAGTTATTTAAAAATGATACTTTGAAGCAAAAGAGTACTGAAGCTTAGTACTTGTAAAGAAATTCTATCCAATTTATACCTTGTCTACTTGCACTGAGATAATTGATTTAAATAAATATTCTATCAACTTGCTATGCACCTCAAGCATTTTTTTGTATATTGGCAAACATAAAAAAACCAAACAATAATAACATATAAAATTTTACATTATGATTGATTTTTCCCTATCAAAAGAAGACTTAGAAATAATAGAAAAATACAAAAGTTTTACTCAAGAGCATATTATTCCTAATGCTGCAGAGTATGATCGAACAACGGAATTTCCGTGGCCAATTGTAAAAGAAGCGTACAAAGCAGGCATTATGAACGGGCCAATTCCTAAAAAGTTTGGTGGAAATGGTTATAATATTTTTCAGGGTGCTTTAGCTTCGGAGGAACTGGGTGCAGGATGTATCGGAATTGGTATTAGCATTGATGCGAATACTTTGGCCTTAACACCTTTGTTAATTGCAGCCAACGAAGAGCAACAAAAACGTTTTTTTGGCCAAATAAATGAAGAACACGCCGTGGCTGCATACTGTTTAACTGAGCCTAATGCAGGTTCAGATGTTGCCGGAATTAAATCGACAGCAATTAAAAAAGGTGATAAATATATATTGAATGGTCATAAACGCTTTATTACCAATGGCGAAGTGGCTAAATTCCATACGGTATTTGCAATAACAGATCCTTCACGTGGTTCCAGAAGCCTTTCTGCTTTTGTTGTTCCGGTTGATTCTCCCGGAATAGAAATTAAACCTCATTTACAAAAAATGGGACAAAGAGCATCGGTACAAAATGAAATTATTTATACTGATGTTGAAATTCCAGCAGAGAATTTATTAGGTGGTGAAGGATATGGTTTCCCAATTGCAATGAAAACTTTTGATCGTACACGAACAGGTGTTGCTGCTTTAAGCATTGGTGTTTCAAGAGCAGCTTTTGAAACTTCAAGAGATTGGGCAAAAAACAGAATTCAGTTTGGAAAACCAATTTCTGCAAATCAGGCAGTAGGTTTTATGTTGGCTGATATGGCAACTGAAATTGAGCTAGCTCGTTTAATTACATGGAAGGCTGCCTGGTACTACGATCAGGGATTAAAAACTCCTGGAACCTTATCAGCAATGGCAAAAATGTATGCTTCGGATGCTGCAATGCGTATTACTACAGATGCTGTTCAAGTTATGGCCGGTGATGGTTATTCAACAGAGTTTGGTGTTGAAAAAATGATGCGTGATGCAAAATTATGCCAGATTTATGAAGGTACAAATCAGGTACAAAGGATTGTGATAGCAAAAGGTATCCTGAAAGGATAAAAAAATAAAAGTAAAAAAAGAGGCTTGATTTAAACATCAAGCCTCTTTTTTTGTTAATACTTATTCTGTTAAAATTCTTTCTTTTGTGTATCTTTGTAAAAACACAAGTCTTTATTAAAGTTTGATAATTATGGATAAGCATATACTGGCTGAACAGAAGTTGACAATATTTCAAAGTATTATGCAAATTGAAAATGAGACTACTTTGAAACAAGTTCAGATTTTTCTAAATAAATTCTTATCTGAAAATAATTCTCTTGAACAAAGTTCAAAAATAATTAAACCGGAAACGATACTTGAGAATGAATTTGATGCCTCTATACTGAATTTTGAAGAATGGAATCAACAATTTGAAGGCAGCCCTGACATGAGTGAATATGTACCTGAATATGGGATGAGCTTAAAAGAATTTAGATTAATGATTTATAATTCTGAGAAAAGTCCAAGTTATCCAATTAAAAATTTCTATGATAAACTTGAGGCTTATGTCTAACGATAGAGAAACAAGATATACGGAAGAGTTTGAAAATCATTTTAATGAGATTATTAAATATTTATTAGAAAAATCGCCAAAAACTGCAAGTACATTTGCTCAAGAATTGAAGCTTCAGTTAATAAAAATAGAAAAAAATCCAACAGCAAACCCTCCTGAACTTTTATTACCCTCAAAACAAAACTGGTTTAGGTTTGCAATTATTAAAAAAAAGTGGAAAGTAATTTTTAAGGTAACTAATAAATTGTTATTTTTTTTAGGAATAATTCATACAAGTAGGAATCCAAGCAAAATAAAAAAACTAAGAAAAAACATACGCAAAAAATAAAAAAAGAGGCTTTGATGTTTAAATCAAGCCTCTTTTTTAATCTCTTAAACTTTTTACTTATTGCATTTTAGTACAAAAACTTTGCAAGTCAAGTCAAAGTTCTTATGTTTATTGTTTAAATAAATTAAGATCTTTCATATTTGAATGTAAAATATATTCAAGACTTTCTTTGCTTTCTGCAAAATATTTTTTTATGAAAATTTCTGCATATTTTTTATAATCATCATTTGTATTAGAGTTGATTAATAGCAAATAACCCATAATAATATTACCGGCCATCTCAACTAAACGACGAGCATGGAAATCTGAAAATTCTCTATCTCCCTTTTCTTTTACTCCGTCTACTGCCTGCTGAAAATCAACAGTCATTGCAACCAGTCTGTGTTTCAGGTAATCAATATTATCATCAATTTCCTGCTTTTCATATTCCTTAATCTGGTTTAAGTAGCCTTTATTATCAACACCACGAATAGCTGCAACTACCTGAAGTTGAGAAGTTCCCTCGTAAATTGAAGTAATCCTGGCATCACGGAATAGTCTTTCAGCAGAATAATCTTTCATATATCCGGAACCACCAAGTACCTGAATAGCATCATAAGTATTCTGATTAGAATATTCACTGCCAAACAGTTTTAAAAGTGGTGTATAGATATCTGCTAACCGTTGATATTTTTTAGCTTCAATACGCTCTTCTGTTTCTAGTTTACGTTCTTTAGCAATGTGAAAGTAAAGCTTGTGTATTTCAATAAACCTTGCTGTTTCGTACAAAAGCGAGCGCGATGCCATGGTTTTCACTTTCATCAAAGAAAGCATTTCGTATACCGCTGGAAATTCAATGATTGCTTTGCCAAATTGCTTTCTTTCTTTTGCATAATCATAAGCCTCTCTATAAGCAGCTTCGCAAAGGCCGACTCCTTGTGCACCAATACCTAAACGTGCCCCATTCATAAGTGACATTACGTATTTAATCAGCCCCATTTTTCGATCACCGACTAATTTGGCAGGTGCATTTTTATAAACTAACTCGCAAGTTGGTGAACCTTTTATTCCAAGTTTATTTTCAATTCGTCTTACCATTACCGCTTGCGATGTTCTTTCGTAAAGAAACATCGATAATCCTCTGGCATCAGCAGTTCCATCCTCTGAACGTGCAAGAACAAGTGAAATGTCAGCATCACCATTAGTAATAAAACGTTTAACACCATTCAAATACCAGGTATCTGTTTTTTTATCATAACTAGCTTTAATATCACCTTTTAAGCTAACTGCTTGTAAGTCAGATCCTGCATCAGGTTCAGTTAAAGCCATTGCTGCTGAATCACCTTTATTAAAGCGAGGTAGGAATTCTTCCTTAATTTCATCTGATGCAAATTCATTTATTGTTTCTGCACAATCCTGCAATCCCCAGATATTAACAAATCCTGCATCCGCACGGGAAACAATCTCTGCCGTCATAGTAAAAGGGATCAGTGAAAAATTTAAACCGGCATATTTTCGTGGTAAGGTCATACCCATTAAACCCGCATTTTTCAGGGTTTCATAGTTTTCCTGTGTGCCTTTTGCCCAAATAACCTCATTATTAATTATTTGTGGGCCTTCCAAATCAACTGATTCAGCATTCGTATCAATTATATTTCCTGTGATATCACCTACAATCTCCAGTACTTTCTCATAACTGTCCATTGCATCTTCAAAATTGATAGGTGCATAATCATATTTATCCTTATCTTGATAATTTCTTTCTTTCAACTCAACAATCTTCTTCATCAAGGGATGATTCAGATGAAATTTGAGATCTTCATTATCTGTATAAAAATTAGGCATATCTTTATTATTTTGAGTTCTTTTTATAAAATTTAATTAATTGGGGAATAACAGCAGCAACATCACCCTTGATATTGTAGTCAGCAATTTTGCCAATAGGTGCATGCTCATCTGTATTTATTGATACAATCATTGCTGATTGATCCATTCCTACACGATGTTGTACTGCGCCTGAAATTCCGCAAGCAATATATAATTTAGGTCTTACCGTTGTTCCGGTCTGTCCAATTTGTCTGTCGTGTTCAATCAATCCTGCATCAATTGCTGCCCTTGATCCGCCAACTTCAGCGCCAAGTACATCCGCCAATTCAAAAAGTAATTTAAAATTTTCTTTTGAGCCAACTCCGTAACCACCGGCAATAACTATTGATGCTCCTTTAATATTGACTTTACTTTTTTCAATATGGCGTTCAATAATCTCTACAACAAAATCAGTATCACTAACGCATTTTGAAACATCCACCTGCTTAAGTTCACCTTTATAGCTTTCATCAAATACTTCCATTTTCATCACACCTTCACGGACTGTTGCCATTTGAGGGTGCATATCAGGGTTAATAATGGTAGCTATTATATTCCCGCCAAAGGCAGGTCTTATCTGGTAAAGTAAATCTTTATAAGTAGTATCTGTTTTTTTAACATAATGATCGCCAATTATTAAACTCGTACAATCAGCAGTTAAACCACAACGTAATGCTGAAGCTACCCGTGGAGCAATATCTCGGCCTATTGAACTAGCTCCAAATAGAACTACTTGTGGATCAAATTCCTCAAGTATATTATTTACAATTGAAGTATGTGGTAATGTTAAATATGGTGAAAGTCTTTTATCATCAGCTACATGAATTACATCAGCTCCATATTTAAAAATTTGTTCTCCAATATTTTCAAGACTTGAACCTATAACAATAGCTTCTAATTTACAATTTAATTGCTGTGCAAGATCTTTGCCTTTTGTTAATAGCTCAAGGCTTACATCAACAACTGTATTTTCTTCTAATTCGCAATATACAAAAACGTTTCTCATCCGTTTAAATTTTAATAAGGATATGGATCCTTTATGGATTACCAGAACAGGCTATTGATAGATTTTGTCTATAAAATTAACTGTTCCAGAAAAGTGGTATAGTTAAATTTCTTCATCAAATCCATCAAAGATGCTTATCCTATAGTATGATTTTCTAATAATTCTTTAATAAAATTTTCTAATTCTTCAGCAGAAGCATTAATTTGTTTTGCTTCTTTAGATTGTAGAATAACATTTTCAACTTTTTTCACTTTAGTAGGCGAGCCGGATAATCCCAACCATTTTACATCAGCTTGAATATCATCTACATTCCACTCAGTTATATGAAGATAAGATCTTTCATTAACCAATGCTTTAATTTCTTCCTCAGTTTCAAGTAATTCGGTATTGGTTTTTGCATGCTTATATTTTAGCAGTTGTTTTGCATTTCGTGGACGGCAATCAGGTGCAGAGCCATGAACGGTAATTAAAATGGGCATAGTACTTGAAACTGTTTCAATACCTCTTTCTAATCTACGTTTAATTACAATTTTGTTATCGTCAACTGAAACCAGCTCTTCTGCATAAGTAATTTGTCCAATTCCTAATTTTTCAGCAGCTTGTGGACCAACCTGAGCTGTATCACCATCAATAGCCTGACGTCCTGCAAAAATAAGGTCGAACTTACCAATTTTTTTTATTGCTTGCGAAATTGCATACGAAGTAGCCAGGGTGTCAGAACCTGCAAATTTACGATCAGTTATCAAAAAACCTTTATCTGCACCACGATAAATACCTTCGCGTATAATTTCAGCCGCACGTGGTGGCCCCATGGTTAGCATAATTACTTCTGATTTCGGATGTAGATCTTTTACCTGTAAAGCTAACTCCAGGGCATTCAAATCCTCCGGATTAAAAATTGCAGGTAATGCCGCACGGTTAACAGTTCCATCCTCTTTCATTGCATCTTTCCCAACATTCCGTGTATCAGGAACTTGCTTAGCAAGTACAATTATTTTAAAACCTTTCATATTATTGAATTACAGTTAAGTAATTGAAATTTAATTTGTCTTTGTGATGATAAATTAAACTTCTTTAAACATCCCTCAAAGAGGGTTTCAGCATGAGTAAAATTTATTTAAGGATGCAAATATAAAATAATTTACATATTATTCTAATGCAATTTTTAGATAAATACCTGTTTCAATTGTGTTGGTCTTAAAATCAGTGAATTAACTCATTTACAATATTTTATATGCATGCATAGGATTGTTT
>JAOZNO010001010.1 GCA_029933755.1 Bacteroidales bacterium
GGTTTATAAGTATCAATTTTAGGCAATTCAAGTGGTAAATCCTTTTCTTCAACAGGATAAGGA
The DNA here is from genome assembly GCA_029933755.1 of Bacteroidales bacterium. Taxonomy (GTDB): domain Bacteria; phylum Bacteroidota; class Bacteroidia; order Bacteroidales; family NBLH01; genus NBLH01. The sequence goes on from JAOZNO010001010.1 coordinate 64, forward strand.
ACACCATTTTTAAAGTAAATTGGAAATGGCTCACCCCAATAACGTTGACGACTAAAAATAGCATCCCGTAAACGGTAATTAATCTGTTTTGTTCCTAATTTCCGCTCTTCAATAATATCAATTGTTTTACTAATTGCTTCTTTTACATCCAAACCATTAATTAGTTCAGAATTCATCATTTTTCCTTCCTTGGCATCATATGATTCTTCTGAAATATCGCCACCTGAAACTACCTGAATTATTTGTAAATTAAAATGCTTTGCAAATGCATAATCACGACTATCATGCGCCGGAACAGCCATTATTGCACCTGTTCCATAACCTGCTAATACATAATCTGCAATCCAAATAGGAATTTCTTTATTGGTAAAAGGATTAATTGCATAAGCCCCTGTAAAAACACCGGTAATATTTTTCACTTCAGCCATACGCTCACGTTCCGTACGTTTTTGTGAGCGTTCAATATAAGCCTCAATCTCTGTTTTTTGATTGCTGGTGGTTAATTGTGCAACATATTCACTTTCGGGTGCTAAAACCATATATGTAGCACCATAAATTGTATCTGGCCGGGTGGTGAAAACCTCAATTTTAAAGTCTGATTTTTCCACGTCAAAAAATAACTGTGCTCCTTGTGATTTTCCAATCCAGTTACGTTGCATTTCTTTTAATGAATCTGTCCAGTTTACCGTATCAAGCCCTGTAAGTAATCGTTCTGCATAAGCCGTAATCCTCAATGACCACTGCTCCATATCTTTTTGAAAAACAGGGAATCCACCACGAAGAGAAACACCATCTTTAACTTCATCATTAGCTAAAACTGTTCCCAACCCAGGACACCAGTTTACTTTTGTGTTTGCACGATAGGCTAAGCGATAATTTAATAATATTTCCCTTTGTTGCTCTTCATTCAACACATTCCATTGCTCAGCAGTAAAAATTTCTACTTGCGATGTGGTAGCATCTATATTTTTATTTCCATCAGAAGCAAATTCCTCAATCAGTGTTTTTATAGATTCTGCCTTTTGAGTTTTATTATTATACCAATGCTCAAACATTTGAATAAAAGCCCATTGCGTCCATTTATAATAATCAGGGTCAGATGTTCTTACTTCACGACTCCAGTCAAAAGAAAAACCTATTTTGTCAAGCTGTTCACGGTATCTTTTAATATTATTTTCGGTGGTAATTGCCGGATGTTGACCGGTTTGTATCGCATATTGTTCCGCAGGTAAACCAAAAGCATCGTATCCCATTGGGTGTAAAACATTAAATCCGCTAAGGCGTTTGTACCTACTGTAAATATCAGAAGCTATATACCCTAAAGGATGTCCCACATGCAAGCCAGCCCCAGAAGGATAAGGAAACATATCTAAAACATAGTATTTAGGTTTTGATTTATCAATATCTACTTTATAAGTTTTATGTTTTTTCCAATATTTTTGCCAGCTATCTTCAATTTCCCTGAAATTATAGTCCATCTCTATTACTTAATTCGTTATTAACAGTTTGCAAAAGTAAAAAACTTATAATAATACAGAAACAAATCTTATCAGTGATTATTTTGAAAAATAAAAAAACTTCATGCAAAATAGGATTGTAACATTTAGATAATTTTTATACTTTTGCGCACATAAGTTAATGGCTCCGTAGTTCAACTGAATAGAATATCAGATTTCGGCTCTGAGGGTTGTGGGTTTGAGTCCCGCCGGGGTCAC
>JAOZNO010001011.1 GCA_029933755.1 Bacteroidales bacterium
AGACATGCACTCAATATAAATGGAGGTCTATAAGTCTATAACCCCGTCGCTTTAGAGACTGTGTGAAATAAAAAAATGAATTGGCCTGGCGGCATTTCCCGTTAAAGAACGGGACAAGTCATGCTAGGTTTAAAATGACTTGATTTTGATTAGACTTTAGCCCAACTTGTTGAATACTTGGGCTAAAGCCCGAATTCTATATTAATCAGATCACCGGCATGACTTGTCCCGGTACTTCGGGAAATGCCGGTGCAACTCAAAACAATCATCTGTAATTTCGTTTTTACTCCGTCAAACAAATTGCTTTTACCGAACTCAGATTATTAAGTTTTGCCTTTCTTTATTACATTTGCTTTATGATTGCACAAATTGAACAAGATATTTGGCAAAGTATTTCAGCTGGTGATGAATTAGCTTACGAAGGGCTTTTTAAATCGCATTTTGCTGAACTTACTTTATATGCTATGCGCTTTGTGCAGGATATGGAGAGTGCAGAAGAAATTGTACAGGATATTTTTTTTAAATTGTGGAACAATCGGGAGAGTTTGAATATAAATGCCTCTATAAAATCTTATTTGTACAGAACTGTTAAAAATACATGTTTGAATGCACTTAAGCATCAAAAAGTAGAAGATAAATACCGAGATCACTTTTCAAGAGAATTGCAAAACGATGAACTAAATGCTGATAGCTGGATGGTAGAGACTGAGCTTTCGGATAAAATTACTGTAGCAATAGACAAACTGCCACCAGAACGTAAAAAGGTTTTTGTTTTAAGTAGATTTGAAGAGTTAAAATATAGAGAAATTGCTGAGAAACTAGATATTTCGATAAAAACAGTGGAAAACCAAATGGGAAAAGCCCTGAAGTTTTTAAGAGAGGAGTTAAAGGACTATCTTCCCTTGTTGATTTTTTTGTTAAGAGGGTAGGGGGAAGCAAGGATTAGGTTGTCATAATATTAGTAATTGATTACTGGTAATTAGTAATCACGAATATGTGAACATGTAGAGACGCACGGCCGTGCGTTTTTACAAACAAATCACAAATGACAGCAAAGCGAAATGACAATTAATGACCAATGACTAGAAGTAAATAGCATGTATGTTTAATTTAAAAAGCAAAATTGATTAAAGGAATAAATGCCAAATAACGAGCTCATACCGAATTACGATTTGTTTGCAAAATATTTTGCCAGGGAAACGAATGTTCAGGAATCAACGGATTTGGACAACTGGGTAAATGAATCGGCAGAAAATAAAAAAAGTTTTGATCAGATGTATTTTCTTTGGATGCAATCAGCAAAAAAGGAAATAGAACAAAAAGTAAACTCAAATTTGGCATGGGAAAAACTGCAAAATAGGATTCATGCTCCGGAACAAAAAATGAAAATTGTACCGCAGGAACAGAGTATTTATTTAAGAACTGCAAAAAACCTGTTAAAAGTGGCAGCAGTTCTGTTTATTGGTTATATTATTGGTTATTTTGTAGATAATTACACATCTGATCCACAATATTTATCGCAGAAAACTACAATTGATACAGTAAATATTATTTTAGCAGATCAAACATCAGTAAAACTGAACAAAAATTCAAAATTAACTTACCCCAATGAGTTTAAAAAAGATAAACGTTTGGTAAAATTAAAGGGCGAAGCTTTTTTTAAAGTAACACATGATGAAACAAAACCCTTTGTGGTTGAAACTAAAATTGCACGTATAAAGGTGCTTGGTACTTCTTTTAATAGTAAAGAGATATGTAACATTCTTACCAGGCTTG
>JAOZNO010000192.1 GCA_029933755.1 Bacteroidales bacterium
ATGAGGCATTTTTGTTAAATCTACTACAAAAGATTCATTTGATATTGTTTTTCCCAGTACGATTGGTAATTCGTATTTTGATTCCTGAAATGCAAGAGAAGAAATAACTGAGCGCATAGAAACAATTTTTGGCTTGCGATTAGGAACCTCAATGCCAATCGTGCCACGTCCCGGCATAGGAGCAATAATTCTGATTCCCAGTGCAGAAAGACTTAATGCAATATCGTCTTCAAGGTTTTTTATTTTTGCGATTCTTACACCTGGCGCAGGAATAATCTCATACAGCGTTATAGTAGGGCCAATTGTTGCCTTAATTTTGGTAATTTCAATCTTATAATTCCTTAGTGTCTCAACTATCTTATTTTTATTCTCTAATAGTTCAGCATTAGTTACTTCGGCATCCTCAGCCATGTGGTCATCAAGTAACTCTATAGGTGGGAATTTGTAATTTGAAAGCTCTTTTGTTGGGTCATATGGTTCTTCGTCAAATTCTTCTGCCTGAATATCTTCGAATTTTTTAACATCTAAAACTAAACCTGAATCTGATGGGTTTTTTTGTTCATTTTCTTTAATGGTATTTTCTACTTCAAAGCCTAAATCGTCTTTGTCCTCAACTTTTCCATCGTCGTAGATTCGTAAGCGTTTACGGTCAACAGTTTCTATTAATTCATTTGTGTCTAAGTTAATGTTTGTGCCTAGTGATAAAACTTCCTCATTTTCTTCAGCTGGAACATCATTAACAACCTGTTTGTCAACAGCTGTTTTAACTGTTTCTAATTCTTTGTTTTCAGATATACCCATCACACCTAACAACCATGTGTAAGAATTATCAAAAGTGAATAGGATGAATGATGCTAAAAGGATAAATAGCAGAAATGCTGTACCTGTTGTGCCCAGAAAAGAAACCAGCCAATTACTAATATGATAACCATGAGAACCTCCTAATACGAGAAGTTTATTACCGAAAATAAAAGAAAGACTAATTGATAACCATAGAGTTGCAATTATTGAATACTTTATTGTTTTTCCAAGAGGGATAAACTTAATGTTAAATAAATTCAGGCTAATAACAAATAATATAAAAACAATTGAGAATGAGGCTATTCCAAACCATTGATAAATGAAAAAATGAGCCAATGACGCGCCCATGGTACCTGCGTGGTTCTCTACCTTTAAATCGGCATTTGTCATGTAATCAGATGCCTCCAGAAAGCTTTGGTCTCCTTTCCAGCTAATAAGGAATGAGATAAATGCAAGGGAGATCATGATGGCAAAGAAAAATGCAAGTCCGGCTAGTAGCAATTTTGTGCGACCATCATTAAATGTTCTCTGAGTTTTTGCAATAAAAGATTCAGTTTGCTTTTTTCGAGCTGTAGGTTTTCTTTTAGTGGCAGTCTTTTTCTTTGTAGTTTGTGCTTTTTTAACAGTCATGAGTTTTATGCTTCTGCAGTTTTAACTTAATTCTAATAATGCAAAAGTAATAAAAACTTAGAAAAATGTTAAATTTATTTATCAGCAATCTTATTATATTCGTTTACGGTTTTTTCCATTTCCTCTTTTGTTACCATAATATAATCTTTTGGTATCTCAAAATGTTGTGAATCAATATCTTTCTTTCGTATTTTTTTAGCGATAAATTGCATATGAATACCCGTCATGTTTACTGTAAACTCAAGTAATACACCTTCTATATCTTTATATGGATTATTTGAATTTGGATTTTTAATATTAAGCTGAGTAGTATAATATAATTCAACAGTATCTTTTGAGTTTTGAAAAATGGCAATAGCATGATTGCATTTTAATCCTGCTATGGTTTTTTCTTTTTCAGTATAAGTAATTGTTACAATATTGTCTCTTTTATAGCCAAATGGTGCTGCCGAGGTATCAGTAAGGTACATGTACTTTTTATCTACTATTTGGAAAAGAGTCGCATTTTTGCCTTTTTCATAATTTGTAATATAATTTAGTTTAAACAGAAACCCTTCGATGGTACTGTAAGTAGAGTTATTTTTAAACTCGGTAATCATCAGCTTGGGCAAAAGCAATATTAGTGGGTTTTTTCTTGCATTATCTAAATAGTTAATCTCAAATTCAATTACACCTTCTTTTGTCCTTTTAATATCAGAACTTTCATTGCATGAGTTTAACGAAATAATTAGTACAATTAGAAGTGCTATAAAATATGAGTATTTGTAGACTGTTCTATTTAGCATTATTGAATTTTAGGCATTACAAAAAGCGAAAATAAGTATTTTCCTGATATTTTTAAAAAGAATTATCAATTAGTTTTTTTTAAACAAGCGTCTTTTTTTATTGAAAAGCTTAAAAAGGGTTACCATACAATTTTTTCTTTATTTAAAAATGCATTAATTCCTTTTTTGCAATCAGTGCTATCTCTGGCTTTTGCATTTAGCTCTGCTGCATAGTTTAGTGCTTGCTCTAAATCTTTTTGCTGAATTTCGCTTATTAAGCTTTTTGTAAGTGCAAGTGAATTTCCTGATGTCTTTGTTACTAAATTATAGGCAAATTTCTCCACTTCCTCATCAATTAGTTCTTTTGTTGAAATAAAATTTACTAAGCCAATTTTTCGGGCTTCTTTTGCTTCAATTAAATCACCTGATAGTAATAGCCTTTTTGTGTGGCTTTCGCCGAATTTTCTAATAGCAAATACACTTACAATAGCCGGTACAAATCCAATTTTAACCTCAGTAAATCCAAATTTTGCTTCGGGAACAGAAAATACCAAGTCACAAACTGTTGCTAAGCCGGCACCTCCAGCAATAGCAGAGCCTTCAATCTGTGCAATAACTATCTTTTTCATAGTGTAAATTTGTCGAAACATTTCTTTCAGCTGCATTGAATCTGCCAAATTTTCAGCATAGGTATATTGACTTAACTCCTTTAGGTAAGCCAAGTCTGCACCCGCACAAAAAGCATCACCATTTGCTTTTAAGATTATTACTTTTACATCATTATTGTATTCTGCTTTTTTTAATGTGCTATAAAGCTCCTTAACCATGGTGGAGTTTAATGCATTTCTTTTATCCGGGCGGTTAAGAGTTATGGTGGCTACCCTGTTTTTTATATTATATTTAATTAAATTCATATTCTGTATTTTTGATAACAAAGTTATACAAAAAAAACAAAACCTATTTCAATCTTAACATACCTTAAGAGCAAACGCTTTTAAAACTTTAAAACTAAAAATATAGGCCATTCTGATTCATCATCTGATAAAAAAAAGAGAAGGTTTATCCTTGGATTCACGTAGATATAATAAATGTACTCAAGTTTATTTCATGAAAATCCTTAAAGATGATTGTTCTGAACAGACCTTTGGGGATTCAAGAATTCTCTTACGAGAAAAGCCTGTTTACTTTGATTTTTCGTAAACAGGCTAAATGATTATTTGATTTTTTAAACGGGTTGTTTAATTAAAGTTGACTTTCCCGTACCTACTATTTATTATTATTTTTGCTTTTGGATTTTCTTTGTTCCCAATAACACCCCAATAAGTAGACTCTGTTCCTTCAATAATTTTGCTTAAACTTGTTCTGTCAGGATGATTTATTGAACCGTATGCAGCTTCTGCTTTTAATTCGTAAGCTAGCTCATCAGAAACACTTAAGCTAGCTTTTCCATATTTTAAATTTACTTTTATTAATTCAAAATCAGGGTCAATACTACCTAATTCTAAATTACTGTATTTTAAATCCATTTCAAGTTTGTTGTACAATTTAGAAATCTCAAAGCCTGAATAGCCACCTGTGCATATAAAGTTTCTTACAGCACCAACCCTAAATGGGTGATCGTATTTTGACTCAGCAACAATTGATTTTGCCTTTTTGATTTTTATCGATGAGTATTTGCTGCCAATCATTAGCGCAATTGCTTTATTTATTGATACTTTAGAGTATCGTGCTTCAAGTTTTAACCAGTTAGCATCTTCAATGTCGCAAGTACTGTTTGAGTATGCAACTGATACAAAATTTAAGGGTTTCTTGTTTCCCCGGCTTAGCTTATTAATAGCAAAACTACCATATTTTACACTAATGTTTGCATGACCATTTACCTCGTTCAAAAACAGATTGCCATATTTATTATATAAATCAACATTTATATTTTTTGGCATTCTTACTGTATAATCAATACTGAAATCTGTATTTCTAATTGATTCTGTTATATCTGTAATAGCCGATATCATATCACCATCTTTAGCAAATTTAATTTCTATTTTATCAAAAGTATTATCCGCTTTTGACTTGCTGGATGTATTAACTGTAACAACAACTTTAATATCCACAATGTTTTTATCCCAATTTTCAATATGCATGTTGCCATATCGGTTACTTAGCTTTAAAATGGTATTCTTAGTAACTTTATATTCCTGATGATAATTTTTTGTAAAATCATCAGCAAATCCATTTTGTGCAACTAATAATAGAACCCCAATTATTATTGCTGTTATTTTCCCCTTTTTCATATCTGTGTAATTTAAAAATTCTTATTTACCTTGTTTTAACAGTTATCTTTAATCTGATCAATTACCAATTCAAGAAACTGTATTTTATTTTGATAATTATTAATCATTGCATTAATGATTCTTGTATCGTTTTGATTTATCTTTAATTCTTTTTGCAGTGAAACATAAACAATATCAAGCTGTTCTAGTTCCTGATCAACCATTTTTTTCTGTTCCAAATCTATTTTGCAATCCAATTTTTGAAATTCAGTTATTTTTTGATCTAAATCTGCTTTGTAAAAGTTTTCTACTTCTTTATACTTTGGTGAAACATCACTTAGGCTAATAATTTTATTTTCGTTAATTGCCATTTTTGTCTGCATAAACTGATATCTAACAAGAGCAGATATCATTATTAAAAAAACAAAACCGGCAGCAATTGAAAACCAATAAGTACGACTAATCGTATTCCTTTTTTGTGTACTTAGTTTTTGCTGAAATCGTTCAAAATGACCTTCAGGTAATTCAAAAGAATTAAACGAATCATTATTTTTTTTTATAAAATCTTCCAGATCTTTCATTTGTTTATTTTTCAACTATTTTTACTTGCTACATAGCTTGTTCCGTTACTGCAGAGGAACTATATGTCAAAAGTAATTATTGCACTGTATGCTAATAACTAGTGTTACTAAGAAAACTACTTTTTTCACAAGTGTCTTTTAGAAATCGTCAAGAATAAAGCTTGTGAAATATTGAAAATCAAGGCGTTTACTTTTGTAAATAACTGTTTTCAAGATGAGCATAACGCAATTATTGGCGTTTTCTTAGAGATACTAACTATGTTTAACATGTCTGTTCATTTTCAACTTTTATTAGATACTTATTTTTTGTTTAGTGTTAGAATTTCTAATAATTTCTTTTTTGCTCTTGCTAACTGTGAACGTGATGTTGATGACGAAATTCCTGTTATTTCAGCAATTTCATCATGGTCATAACCCTCAAGCAAGTAAAGTGATAATACAATACGGTAGCCATCCGGTAATTTTGTGATTGCATCTCTTAGCTTTTTAAGTTCGTACTCCTGATTGTTCTCTTCGTAATTTGTCTGTTCAAACTTAGTCGTATTAATATCTTCAATATTCTCAAATTCAAATTTTCTTTTTCTTAAAGCATCCAATGACGCATTCACTACTATTTTTTTTAACCATGCACCAAAACTAACATCACCTGAAAAGTAATTTAATTTCTGAAAAGCCTTTAAAAAAGATTCTTGTGTAATATCCTCTGCCTCCATACGATCATTCAAAATTCGAAAAGCTGTATTGTACATAGCCCTGGCATATAACTTGTAAATTTCAGACTGAGCTTTTCTTTCACCCCTTTTGCACGCTTCAATCAAATTACTGTGAATATCTTTATAGGCTTTTTTCAAATTGCTTCTGTATAAATGACGTAATTGAAAATTAAATGCTGCATCAAAATATAAAATATTTGAATAAATCTAAAATTAAATTTTAATCCCACTAGTGGGTTTAATTCCCCGATGCTTGCATCGAACAAAAGAAATTCTATTCTATTCATACCTCGTGAGCTTGCTCCGAGGTTATTGATTTATATCGGAAAAGATGTTTTTGTTTAAACCTACGAATAAATTTAATGAAACAAACTTATGTGTTTGAAACAAGGAATCAAAATAATTAGAAGTAAATGAAAGCTTATATGTTATGAAAGAATCTTTTAGGATAAGGATGTTGTTTGTAAATTTAGGGAAGCAATTCGTTTTGTCAGTTAAATGAGATCCATTTTTCAGTAAAAAATGTATAATAAAAAAAGGCTGCCTTAAAAAGACAGCCTTGACTTAATTGGTTAAAGTTGGATACTATATTTATTTACCTATTATCATATTTTTTAATGACCAGGTAATATAAAGTACATCCTTTTTTGTTTGATCACTCATGTTGTGATTATCTAAAATCATCATGAAATCATCAACAAGAGCCATGTATTCTGCCGCACTGATATTCATTCCTTTATGAGTGGTAGTCATATCCCTGCCTTTATATTTGGCTGGCCCACCAGTACCGGCACTAAGAAAGTCTTTAAGATGCTGTTTGATAACATCAAGTCGTTTTGGTTGTTCTCTATAGGGAAGGAATCGTGCCTGTATAACAGGGTTGTGCATATGTGCCTCAACAGCTTCGTCTACAATTACTGATATGCTTTCGGTTCCACCTAAACGTTGAAAAAGGCTTTGGTCATTAATTGGTGATTTTTGTGCTTGTAACACATTTGTGAATACTGAAAAAATAAATACTAAGCTTAATAATTGTTTCATGATTTTATTTTTTAGTTATAAAAGTTGAATTAATTAAATATTTTATGAAACAAAATTACGCTAAGAAAAAAGCAGGGACTATAACATTTGGTTCAAATACATGTAAATTTGGTTCAAATAAATAGTTTCTGAAAAAAGGAATCATGTTTCTATAGTAAATAGT
>JAOZNO010000193.1 GCA_029933755.1 Bacteroidales bacterium
AAGGCTTTGCGACTTTGCGGCTTTGCGAGAAACGAAAATCTAACGAAGTATTAATATGACTAAACAGCTAAATATAATTTCGTTCATAATAATTGCTTCTATTAGTATCAGTTTTTCCTGTTCTAAATATGAAGATGGGCCTGCAATTAGCTTATTACCAAAAACAACAAGACTAAGCCGGGAGTGGAAAACCGAATACAGCATAAACCTTGCAACAGGAATAGAACATTCTGCTGATTATGCCAACTGGCTACTTACGATAGACAAAGGCGGGACATTTACAAACATAAGCATTTACAATCTGCTTGAAACTACCTACACCGGAAACTGGGAACTTATAGGAGATAATCAAATCCGATTTAATTACAATGCTAATTCTGGTGAACAAATTGAGTTCTACACTATTTTAAGACTAAGCAAAAAAGAGCTTTGGGTAAAAAACAACTTAATAGAAATTCATTATTATTCTGATTAGTCTTACAAACGAATAACGAAATACATAAACCTCTCTAAAAAAGACAATAAACTACAAAAAACATGGTTGAATTTTGTTTACTACCGACTTCGGTCTTCCAGCCTCCCTATTGATACTATTAAAACAGACATCTATCATAAATCATAAAATTATTAGTGAAAAAATATTATATTGGCCAAATTCTTAATTTACACTTTATAAAATATGAGAGTAATTTTAGTTCTATTTTTTTCAGCAAGCCTACTTGTTGCTTGCAAAAATTCAAAACCAATAGCCAAGTCAAATAAAATTGAGAATAAATCAAAAATAGAATTGAATGTTCCCAAAGAAGTTAAACAAAATGGCCATATTAGTTTTGAATTTGCGAATAGCACTTTTAATGAAGTAACAGTGCATGCTCCTGCATTTAAACATATTGAAAGGCAGGAATCGGGTAAATGGATAAAAGTGAAAATATTATATTGCCCTTGTGGTGCAGATTGTATTCCTCCACCAAAAACAAAAACACTAAAACCTGGAGAAACCCATAAATACAGTTGGAATCTAACAGAGTCATGGTGTGATAAAAAGAAAACAAATAATATCCAGAAAACCATCGAGCGTAAATCAACAATTGGGATCTATCGTACAACTTTATATTATAGTTTAGATGGTATTCAGCAAGAAAAACTAATTAAAGAATTCAATATTATTAATTAAAACTTTAAACCCTTGATCATGAAGAAAATTGTATTGTCATTCCTATTTATAGTATTTTTCGTAAGCATATTTTCTGCTCCGTTTAAATTTTTACCACATAAAATCACACAACCAAATGGTGAAGTAATTAACTGCTTTGTATCAGGAGATGAGTTCTTTAACTGGATTCATGACAAGGATGGTTACTCTATTATTCAGGCACCTGATGGGTACTATTATTATGCTACAAAAAAAGAAGAGAAAATTATTGCTTCATCTTACAAAGTGAATAGCATTAATCCTAAGGAATCAGAACTTAAGAAATGGGTAAGGATTTCAAATGCTGAATATAAAAAGCGAGTTGAAAGTTTTAAAGTACCTGCTTTAAAATCTGCAGGACCAACAAATGCACCACATACGGGTACGATGAATAATATCGCAATCTATATCCGTTTTTCCGGAGATGATGAAATTGCAACGATTAGGAATGATTATGATGATAAGTTAAACATGTCCAGTGGCAACTCACTAAAAGCCTATTATCAAGAAGTTTCCTATAATAATTTAACAATTAGCAGTACACATTATCCTGTTTGTGATGACCCCTCTACTACAAATACATCATATGAAGATTCACATGAAAGAGCTTACTTTCAGCCATACAATGAAACGACTAATACCATAGGTTATGATGGTGATACAGAAAGAAGAAACCGTGAACATCAGTTATTAGTAGATGCTATTAACTGGATAAACGCAAATGCCCCTATTGATGCCGGACTAGATATTGATGCTGATGGAGATGACAGAGTTGATAATGTAAGTTTCATGATTAAAGGAGACTCTGATGGCTGGGCCGAACTGCTTTGGGCACACAGGTGGTCATTGTTTTCACAAACTATTGAGATTAATGGGAAAAGAGTATACGACTACACCTTTCAGCCTGAAAATCAAGTAAGTGTACGCACCCTATGCCATGAAATGTTCCATGCCTTAGGTGCACCGGATCTGTATCATTACGATGAGGATTATGATCACATAAGCCCGGTAGGTCATTGGGATCTTATGCAATCAGGAGGCGGACATATGGGTGCATATATGAAGTGGAGATATGCGGATGCAAAATGGGTTACTTCCATACCTGAAATAACAAGCTCAGGAACTTACACATTAAACCCCTTAACTTCCTCAACAAACAATTGTTTTAAAATTGCTTCACCAAACTCTGCTTCAGAGTTTTTTGTAGTTGAATATCGTAAGCAAAGCGGTACCTTTGAATCACAAATTCCCGGAGATGGCTTAATTGTATATCGAATTAATTCTGATTTTAATGGTAATGCCGGTTTTGAGAATACAAGCTCCTTTGATGAAGTTTATATTTATCGGCCAGATGGTACAACTACCGTAAATGGTTCAGTAAACAATGCTTACTTTTCATTAGAATCAGGTAGAACAGCTATTGATGACACCACTAATCCATCAAGCTTTTTACACGATGACTCTCCCGGCATCCTTAGTATTAGTAACATTACGAGTGCAGCGGCTACCATTTCATTTGATGTTTACATTTCAGAAGTAGAAAGCCCTCAAAACTTTACGGCAACTGCTAGTTCAACCAGCCAAATTGATTTAGGCTGGGATCTAAATACATTAAATCAAAATGTATTATTAGTCTGGTCAGAAGATGGAACATTTGGTTCACCTGTTTCCGGAACCAGTTATTCTGCGGGTGAGCAATTAACCGGTGGCGGTACAATTTTATATGCTGGAAATAACACTACATTTAGTCATAGTGGTTTAGATCATTCAACGTTTTATTATTATAAAATATGGTCGGTAAGTAGTTTAAATGAATACTCATCCAGTTTAGTTGAACATGAAGCAACTTTCTGCGAAGAACAAGTTTTACCGGTTGAGGAAGGCTTTAATGGTATAAACATATCTGCTTGCTGGACAGTTGAGCTAATTGAACAGGGTGGCGTAGAGGACGAAGACGCTTCAATTACGCAGGTGCAGTCAGGTAGATATCCTGATGCGACACCTGATGAAGGCTCGCACATGATAAAATTTAATTCAGCTTATTGTGGTGATGGAAACATAATGAGGTTATCAAGCCCCACATTCTCAACAATTGGTCAAAGCGGAGTTGTTGTAAGCTTTTCATGGCATAAGGACGATACATGGCCTGATTATCTTGATTTTATGACCCTTCAATGGTCGGCAGATGGAACAACGTGGACGGATGGTGATTCATATCAACGTTATAATGCAAGAACTTTATGGACTAACGAGTCGTATACTTTACCTGTAGAAGCTGAGGAGAGAGAGAATTTACAAGTTGCATTTAAGTTTACTTCAAAATATGGATACAATTGTTATATGGATAATCTAAAAATTGAAATGCCAAACACCACTTTAGTTGAAAATATTGAGCAAAGCCAGTTAATTGTTTTTCCAAACCCCTCGAATGGTTTATTTCAAATTAAGATGATAGACCCTTTTGAGAATATTAGCATTCAAGTGCGTGATATAAACGGGAAACTTGTTTACACGGAACAACAGGAAAATAAAAGTATTTATACAATTGATCTGTCAAATCAAGCAAAAGGCGTTTATTTACTTGAAGTTAATATTGATCAAAAAGTAATTACTCAAAAATTAATTGTTCGATAAATAAACTCAGTCTAAAAAGCGAAGGCTTGAGTATTCATGCGAGTTGTGAACAATTATCAAGTATGATATTCAGCCTGTTAACAACTCAAGCCTTCGCTAGAATTCAGATTTCATTGTTTTTGTACCGAACTCAGTATTATAACAATAAAAAACAGCATTGTATCAAAGCTGTTATTGAACTGATGGGTTAACCCGTCAGTTCATTAGCTGCTAACCTGAGTTCAATGTAAGAATTTAGTTAAATTACTGAATTCAAAAAATAATACAGGCGGTTCCTCATCGTACTGATATTTATTTTGCCTTCTGCACAGCCCTTTTTATGGGTTCTTATTTTTTGCCCCATATTAACTTCAAACATCAAAACACAAATATCCTAAAACCTTATTATTGTTCTATATTTGCAAATTATAAAAAGATATGCAGATGAATAATACCGAAAACTTCAATATAACCAATATGATTATCTTCCTGTATACAAAAAGGAAGCCTATATTAATTATTACGATTTTTGCTGCAATTGCATCAATTATTATTTCTTTGGTTATTGAAAATGAGTTTAAATCAACGGTAGTTATTTACCCTGCATCAACCAGCTCTGTATCAAAAGCCCTTTTAACTGATATGTCACGTGCACCAAAAGATATTCTTAAATTTGGTGAAGAGGAAGAAACCGAACAACTCATGCAGATTCTTCATTCTGATGAAATAAAAGCTAAAATCATTATCAAATATCAGTTAATGCAGCATTATAGAATTAACTTGAATGATAAATACAGCAAAACGAAGTTGTTAAAGGAATATGACAGTAAAATATCATTTAAAAAAACACAATACCAGGCAATTGAAATCACAGTTTATGATACAGATAATGAAATGGCTGCCAATATAGCAAATGATATCACCATAATTCTTGACTCGGTATATAACAGGGTGCAAAAAGAAAGGGCATTTATGGCTCTTGAAATTATTGAAAATCAATTTCAGTTAGAAAAAGAATACATTTCGCTATTAGAAGATTCTTTAAGTGTGTTGCGTAGTCTTGGTGTTTTTGATTACCAGATACAGGCAAAAAGCTATACTGAAGCACTTACAAAAGCAATTGAAACAGGCAATACTCATAAAGCAAAACTTTTACAGGAAAAATTAGATATTTTGGCACTTTATGGTAGTTCATACAACTCCTTATCTCAATTACATAAAAAAGAAATTGAACAATTAAGTTTGCTTAAATCAAAGTACGAAGAAGCAAAAGTAGATGCTTATCAAAACTTACCACATAAGTATATTGTAAATCCGGCACAAGTTTCTGAAAAAAAATCAAAGCCGGTACGGTGGATTATTGTAGTTTTTTCAACTATTTCGGCATTTATATTTTCTGTTTTCTTAATGCTTATTTTAGAAAGTTTACATACCGTAAGAGAGAAATTAACACTTGATAAACAAAATGCTTCAAAACTTGCTTAGGGATTGCAACAAA
The DNA here is from genome assembly GCA_029933755.1 of Bacteroidales bacterium. Classification (GTDB taxonomy): domain Bacteria; phylum Bacteroidota; class Bacteroidia; order Bacteroidales; family NBLH01; genus NBLH01. Next base: position 5,304 of record JAOZNO010000193.1, read on the forward strand.
ATAGCCAGTTCATTTAAACTTGTTTTTTTGCCCTTTATCCTTCTTTGAAAAACTCTTTAAATAGCACGCTATTTGCAGTTTTTTTCAAATCGGAAAAGAACAAATAAACTGCCTTTAAATTGAACATATTATTTCATTACAAACCCTTAAAGTAAAAAATGAACTTTAAAATCCCTAACACTTTATTTCAGGGTAAAAACAATAAACTGCTTTTTTATCTGATTTCTGCAATTTTTATTGGGCTCAATACCCTGTTTCTTTATTTTGATTTTCTTTATTTTGGTCTATTTTCATTTGTTTTAGCAGTAAGCTGGTTTGCAATATTTGCTTATGATAAACTCTACTATTTTATTATTATTTTTACTCCACTATCCATTTCGCTCTCTGATTTTTTTGATTTACCATTTGATTTATCAATACCTACTGAACCACTAATGATTGTTTTGCTGGCAATACTCACTTTAAAGCTTCTATCAGGGAATAGCATAAAAAAAGAACATATTTCACATCCGGTAAGTATTTCAATAATCATTTATTTGGTTTGGATGTTTATTACCAGTATTAGCAGTTCGCTACCTATCGTTTCAATTAAGTTTTTATTAGCAAAACTATGGTTTATTATACCCATGTATTTTTTCTCAATTATTATTCTTAAAAAAGAAAAAAATCAAAGTCTGATTATATGGTTATATATAATTCCGATGTTAATCGTTATCTTTTATACTATTATCCGGCATTTAGGATACGGCTTATTCGATAAACAGGCTGCACATTTTGTTATGGATCCCTTTTTTAACGATCATACCTCATATGGTGCAATTTTAAGCATGTACTGGCCGGTTTTATTCGGGTTTATGCTTCAGCCCGGTATAAAGTCAACAAAAAAGGTTTTTATTCTAATTGTTTTATTAATCTTTAGTTTGGCTTTGGTATTTTCTTATACCCGTGCAGCCTGGATCAGCCTTGTTGCTGCATTATTTTTTGGCATGCTGGTATATTTAAAAGTAAAAGTACGTTACCTGATTTTTGTTGGTTTGGCTGTTATTGCCACACTTTTTGTTTACCGCTTTGAAATTAACGACCGTTTATCAAAAAACAAACAGGATTCTTCATCTGATCTGGATGAGCATATTAAATCTATGTCAAATATTGCCACAGATGCATCAAATTTGGAAAGAATTAACCGTTGGAACTCAGCTTTTTTAATGTTTAAGGAGCGACCAGTTTTGGGTTGGGGACCGGGAACTTATGCATTTAAATATGCAGGTTTTCAAATGGCAAGAGATAAAACAATAATTAGCACAAACTTTGGCGAAGGTGGTAATGCGCATAGCGAATACTTAAGTGCATTAATTGATAGTGGAGTACTGGGACTTATCAGTTTTTTACTAATTATTACACTTGTAATCAGATCTGCAATAAACAGTTACAACCGTCTTGAAAACACTAAGTATAAGATACTCTTATGGTCTGTTTTAGTTGGTTTTGTTAGCTACCTGATACATGGGTTTTTAAACAATTTTTTGGATACTGATAAGGCCAGTGTCCCTTTTTGGAGTTTTGTTGCGATTATTGTCGTAATTGATTTATCGCTTAAAACAAAAAAATCCTCAGCTTGGGGGAGCTGAGGAAAGGTAAATTCAATATTCATTCGGT
>JAOZNO010001012.1 GCA_029933755.1 Bacteroidales bacterium
ACGGGTATGGACTGCAAGATTATAATTCAGAATACTGCCTTAGGGCAGGAACATACCACAGGGACCCCTGGTAACTGCCATGTATGGCTGTTAAAGAATTCTGATGACTACTATGTCCTTGCTCATGAATTGGGCAACACTATCGGCAAGCTGGGTGACGAATACATAGTTGGTACATGTAATAACCTTGCTAAATTTTTTCCTAATATTCATGATCGTAATTCAAATGAAAAATGGTCAACATGGTGCAATGCCTTACCCTATGAAGGTGCCAAAAGTTGTCCGTCTGGTTTGTGGAGGCCCTATTACAGCTCTGTGATGAGAGACTCTGCTGGTGGGGATGTGCTTCGGTACTCGAATAGTTTACCGGAAGAAAAAGGTTTTTGCCCGGTTGGCGAACATGCTCTGATGCTTGAAATTAATAAAGTACTTGGAAATTCGAATGCTGCTTTGCCGTTAGTCACTATTAATGTTGATGGTTTAATGAATAATGAAACAATAAGTGGCACCCATAACGTACATGTCGATGCTGTAGCACAAGGTGACACAGAAATAGAGAGAGTTGAATTCTATTGGGCAAAAGCTGGGGAGACTTCAAAATCAATTAAGATTGATCACTCCTATCCTTACAATATAATCTTAGACACCAGGCGACATGAAGATGGTCAATATTATCTTGATGTTGTAGCTTACGATACTAATTGGAACTATTCCAGAAAAACTACTTTATTTCACATTAAAAAGATCGACCAGGTATCTGATGTGTTGCATGTTCCTGTGATTGTTCGGGAAGTTGCAGGTGTACAGAGGACGGCAGAATGTTGTTCGACTGGTGTTCCCCTGCCTGTTGGTGTGCTTATCAACACAGCTGAAATTGCACTGTTTGATTCTAGTAATAGTTTGGTGCCGGCCCAATTTAAAATTTTGGAAAAGTGGCATGAATTTGGTCAGGAAGATTCAGTTAAATGGTTGCTGGTTACTTTTTTGGCTGATGTTCCGGCCTTCGGGGAGAAAGAATATTATTTGGGTTATGGCCAGAATCCATTACCGGATCTACCGGCCCAAGTGACAGAGTTACAATATACTTTTATAATGTCGGGGAAAAACTTTCAAAAAGATTTTTCCACACCTTTTAAGTTGATTTTGACCGGACCGGGTGGGGTGAAAAAATATCAGGCGAGTGATCTTGATTCCATTACCTGGAGCGTTGAAGAAAATGGTCCGATTAGGACCTGTATCAAGGCCGAAAGCCAGACGGAAGTTGATAAATTTGGTTTTATTGCATGGATATATGCTTACGCCGGTCAGGAACGCTGGGATATGACTCTGGTTTTGAAGAATACACCTAACACTCCTCACGGGCCGTTTTATTTTAAATATTTTTCGGTTTAGATTTAAACACTTGGTTAGCAATAAGTTCTTGGTGGTGAAAAATGTGTTAAATAACAGGGAAGTCTGGAGAAAAATGATGATCACATTTATCTTTACCAGGATTCGAGTGGGACCGATAGATGGGATAAATTGGGTAAAAGAAAGGACGGATATGATGCATATGTTCTTAATTGGACAGATCTTTGGAAAGCAGGTATTCCTCAATTTCGTGGTTATGTCGTTAAAAATAATGACACTCAGGTTGGTAGTGGTGATCAGGCCCTTGGGTGGGCAAGCCAGGGAAACTCATTTATAGTTGTACGTAATTTCTGGCAAAATTATCCTATGGCAATTGAATTGCGTAAAAACAATATCACCGTCAGACTATGGCCGAAATA
>JAOZNO010000194.1 GCA_029933755.1 Bacteroidales bacterium
CCAATCGGTGCGAATAATAAGGGATCATCTGCATTTTCTAATTTAAAAAGTTTATTCAGAATTTTAACAGCAACTTCCTGGTTTTCTGAAGGCGGAAGATACTTAATTATGATGTTTTTAAGATCAGTCAGTTTTTCCTCAATATTGTTATGTTCATCTGCATAGTTTGTTATTGAATACTTCTGCATTTTTTTGTAACATTCCTCAATGTTTTTGTTTTCCATACATGATTCTTCAATAAAAACAGTGTATGGGTATACCGTTTCTTCCTCTTGTTTTGTATGTGCTTTTACTTCTTCCCTGTAGTCATTAAAAAACTTCTTTAAGATTTTTAGATGCCGTTCATGATCCTCTCCACTCCACTCTAATTTGTAAATTAATTCTTCAATTGCCGGAATCATATCTTCATTATAATATGCGTGTGATTGTTTAAGGAATTTAACAATCATACTTATAGGGAAGTTTTGCAGTTTTGCAGTAGGGAAATAGTTTTGATTGTGAAATATATTAATTATTTCAAGAAAAAACTCTATGTTAATTCCTTTTGAATTGCAAATTTGCTCAATACTCTTATCTCCAAACCCAAGCCTAATGTCAAACCTTCTTATTAATGACAGTAAATCTATATCTGAATGAATCAGGCTTGCTAATTCCTTTTCTTTAGTAATTAGTGATACATATTGCATATGAAAGTATTTTCTTCAAATTTCGGAAACTATTTTTTATTTACCAAGTTAACACCTGTTAAAATAATTCCTATAGAAAGAAGTTGATAAAAACTAATTTGTTCTCCGTCTAAAAAGCCCCAAAATATTGCAACAACTGGAATTAGGTATGTTACTGATGTGGCAAAAAGAGCAGTAGTCTGTTTTATTAAGTAATTAAAAAGGATTGTTGCTACAACAGAGCTCAGAACTGCAAGTAAAAAGATGTAAATGAAATTACTAAGGTAATTATCAGTGCTTAAGGTATTAGAATAATCAGAATTTATTAGATATAATCCTGCAAACGGACCAATAAATAAGAAAGCAAAAGCCATTATTGAGACACCGTCTAAATTTGAAAGCTTTTGTTTTATTTCGTTAACACTTAAGGCATAGCATAAAGTTGCTGCTAAAATGTAGAGCGTGTAATAGCTTGATGTTTGAAAATTTGTACTTGGATTAGCAAGGATTAGGAATGCAGCTCCAATTAATCCAATAAAAATACCAATAATATTTTTGTTTTTTGCACGTACTTTGTAAAAGATAAATCCTGTAATTAGAGCAAATAACGGAACTGTTGTATTAAGCATTCCTGCTACCGAACTACTCACTTGTGTTTGTGCCTTAGTAAATAAAAATGAGGGGATACCATTTCCAATAAAACCTACTATTAGTAACGATTTTAAATGCTCTTTTTTAAGTTTTTTTAATCGGGTTAAAGCAACAGGTAGTAGAAAAATGAAAGAGATAAAGATTCTGAAAGCAGCAACTTGCATGTCAGAGAAAGACTCTAGCCCACGTTTCATAAATATGAATGAGCTGCCCCAGATAAGTGCCAGTATTACTAAGGCAAGCCATTGTCCTTTTTTACTGCTTAGCTTTAAAACTCTTTCCATAAACTTGCGTAAAATAGAAAGACTCATTTAGTAATGAGTCTTTCTGTAGGAATTGTTATCTTTTTTGTTCCTTAGTTTTACAAGACAACCACCAAACTATCTGTGGTAATTTTGGCTTGTAAATTAAACTTTGTAAATCTGGACTATACCTTGTCTTGATCCGGATTTCTATGGTAAATTTTTCCTTCTAGATATTCCTGTATCGCAATCAATGATGGCTTTGGGAGTCTTTCGTAAAATTTAGAAATTTCAATTTGTTCTCTGTTTTCAAAAATTTCTTCCAAATTGTCTGTATAAGAAGCAAACTCTTCGAGTTTTGTATTAAGCTCTTCTTTTATTTCAGTACTAATTTGATTTGAGCGTCTGCTTATAATTGCTAAAGTCTCATAAATATTAACCGTTTCGTGATCAAGGTCAATTTGATTTCTTGTGATCGTAGATGATGCTGCATTTGTTTTCTTGTAATTCATCAGAAAATATTTAAGTTATTTAATTTGACTAATGAAACCTCTCATTAAAGTATCCTGAAAAGCTCATTAGAAAATGTTTTAATTTAAAAATTCAAGTTTTGTATTAATATCCTTCTCTATTTTTAATAATTCTTTCATGTAGTCACTGTCAGGATATGATTTTACAAAAATCCTGTAACCTATTAATGCTTCGTTTAAACGTTCTGTTGTTTTTCCGTAAGCAGAATTCAAAGCAAAGATATATTTTGATTTAATAATAAGATACAAAATGTCTTCCCTATATCCAGAGTTGGGGTAGTTGTCCAAGCTGCTTTTTAGTGCAACTGCTGCTGCTTTATATTGCCCTATTTTGTAATACAGATAGGCATTGTCGTATGATTTTTTTTGAAGTTTGAGAAACAAATCGTCAATTAATTCATTGCATTCATTAACTCGTTCACTTTCAGGGTATCTTCCTAAATAAAGTTCCAATTCTGAAATCGCCTTAATTGTGCTTTCCTGTGCGAGTGATGTTTTTGGCGAGTCCAAATAATAGCAATAAGCACTCATGTATGTACACTCTTCTGTAAATTTGCTGTTAGGAAATGAACCTATAAATGATCTGAAATGATAACCTGCTATAATATAGTTTCTTAAATAGTAATTACAATATGCAAAGTAGTACGATATCTCTTCACCTTTTTCAGTACCCCTGTAAATAGGGATTAATTGCTCAAAAAGAGTCATGGATTTAGCAAAATCGCCTTTTTCATAATACTCTTTTGCATTTTCGTATTTGTCCTTATTATCTCCACTTTTTAATAATTTCTGATATGTACAGGATGATGAAGATACTATCAGTAGTATGAAAATTGGGAAAAGTTTTAATTTCAGATCCATAAAATTCTGCTATACTTAATTTTAATAATGAAAATAATCTTTAATTCTTCTTAAATTACACTTCTAGTTAGGACATATGCTTTTTAAAAACAGTTCAAAATTTGCAGCTTTTATAATACTTATTCCAGTGATTATAGATGCGAAATTTGAAATGAAATGATGTCTAACCTGCATGTAAATTAAGCCGACAAAGATAATTAAAATTCTTAAACTTAACGGTTTATTAGAGGATTTATTTTGTCGTGTGTTTAAGCTGTCCTTAATTTTGAACCATGGTCTTTCTTGGGCAGTATACTTTGTATAACCATTTTGTAGAATGGTCATTGCCTTTAACTCGTATGGTGATTAAACTGTCAGGGCTATTAAAGTTTATGTAAAAGCTTTTAAGACCGCTGACCATCTTTGTGCTGCTGTAAATAATGTTCTTTTCAGAAATTGTGTTAGTTGCTCCATTATAAACATCAATTTGATCTGGCAAGCTAAACATATTGTAAAAAAGTTTAAATCGTCCTTTATCCATGTTCATATGGAATGTCCTATATGTTATACTAGCTCCTGGTGATTCTGTAAGTGAACCACAATTATGATTATTCTCTGCAATATCTAAAGAATCGTTTTTAGAAATAAATGAGGTAGTAAAAAGGTCAGTACTAAGCTTTATAGTGCTGTCATTATAACCAAGTAGAGATGCTTTAAATTCTGTAGGGAGATTGTTTGAGCTTGCTTTAAAATTAATCTGTCCAAGTTTGTCTGAAAATTTTGTGTAGGTGCTGTCTTTAAATTTTAACTCTATTTTAACCTTTGCTAATAGCTTGTCAAGGTTTTTTTCTTTTATTGTAATTTGATAATCACTTATGATAACTGTGTCTTTGACAACTTTCTCAAGTACAACCTCTTTTTTTGCTTTAAAAAAAGAGTCTAAATCAATTTTGCTAAACAAAATAGCTAATCCTATAATGACAACTATTGGGATAAGCCAAAACATAATTTTTTCATTGCCTGTTTTTAGTACAATTTGGTGTGTTTCATTATCCGTGTTGCATATAAACTGTGCCTCAGTTTTTTTTCCCCTAACATCAACAAAAACATCAACTTTACTGCCAATTAAAACATCATCAATTTGAATTTCACCCTTTGTATTTGTGTATTTGTTCCGATTTTTTTCATCATATGCTAAATTGATAATTGCATTAGCAATTGGTTCTGATTTTGAGTTTACTAGTTTTATTTTCATTCTTACCTGTGAATCATAATTTTCATTTTCCTGGCCAAATAGTGCTCGTTTTTCTCCATGTATTATGTATTCGTCAATATCTTTGTCGAATTGGAATTTGTGCCATGGTAACGATTTTCCAAACATTAATTGTTTGCATTCAACGGTAAAGTCTATCTTTATATTTTCAATGCTTATGCGCCCTTCATTATCCGTAACTGTTTCAAATTCATTTTTTTCGTATCTAAACCTTATGTCAGAATTTCTTATAGCTTGTCCATTTTTATCTATCAGCTTAAAGTGCATAATGGCTTTTTCGAAAATTTTCTCTGCTACATAAAAATATTGTGCTTTATCTTTTTTGCATTGAAAGTGCTCAATGTTCTCTTCTTTATCATTAAAAACCTGAAATGCTTTAACTGTAGTGTTTAGCGGAATGTTTTTTAATATGATTTGACCCGTACTATCTGTCTGGTTTTGAATTACGTTCTTGTCGAATTCAAAATGAATAATTAAATCAGTAGCAGCATCTCCGTTTGGTTTTGCTACAACAAAGCTCATATTAACCGTTGGTGGTTTAAAAGTAATTGAGAATTTTCCATCTTCTGTAAATTTAAAAGATTGTTTTTTTTTATTATTTATATAGCAATGTACTTTTGTCTCCTCTTTAATGCCGGAAAGTTTAATAATCCCATCTACACTTGTTGTTATTATCTCACTCAAGTCATTGTATTCAAAATGAATATTAAGGTCTTTTAATGGATTACCATTATTATCAATAAATGAAAGAATCATTGTTGTCGTATATTTAATTTTCTGCAAAATTGATAAATATTATGTAAAGATAAGACTACATTTGTAAATTATTTTTAGAATTTATTGTTTTTATTGTTTTTTTGTGAAAAAATAAAAAAAGCCTTCCTAAATTAATAGGAAAGCTTTTTAAAAATATGGAAACATAATAAAGCTGATGCTGTTTCAAAAAGTTTTGGTAAGATTACTCGTTATCGTTTTCAGTACTTTTTTTGTCAAGCAAATGACTTACAATTAGGCTTGAACCGGCAAATAGGAAAATCATAGAAAAATATGCTGTAGGTTCTTCTAAAGAGGTGCTAACAGCAATGATATTTCCGAAAAGGATTCCAAGGCCTATGCCTGCAATAAACATTCCGAGTTTTAGAGTAGGAAATGGTCTTGATTTTGACTTAAACAGGTTTGCATCTGCTCCTTTTTCAATTAATGCCATTCTTTCTTTATTTCTTGTTGAGAAATATAACCAAAGTATTAAAACAATACTTGCAAAGAAGGTAATGGGTATTAAAATTTCTTCATCCATCTTTTTAAATTTAAAATTGATAATTTGTTTGTCACTTCGTTTGACGCTTTAAGTTTAAATTAGGTTACATTTATCTGAAAAAAAATTAATAATTATATTAGCTATTATGGATGTTTGTGGTAATGTGCATATTGTCAGTGATTTGGTTTAGTTGCTGTAGCTTGTTTGTTTTTTATTCGCTAAGTAGTATACCTGTTTTTAAAATAATTTCACTTAACTTGTAACCTATTTCCTGTTTCTGCCGTCTAAAAAGGTACAATGGATAAAATTAATGATCAATATTATATTCAGAAGGTCTTAACTGGACAGGCTGATTCTTTCCGTTTTCTTGTAGAAAGGCATAAAACTATTGTTTACAACATCGTATTGCGTATTACAAGAAATAAGGAAGATACAGAAGAAATTGCTCAGGATGTTTTTTTGAAAGCATATCAATCAATAAAAAGCTTTAAAGGTGATTCAAAGTTTTCTACTTGGTTGTATCGAATTGCATATAATATGGCTATTTCAAAAGTGCGAAAAAAGAAATTGCCCATAAGCAGTATTGAGGATTATGAATTGGCAGATAATGAAATAAAGCAGGTTTATGATGATTTTGAACTTATTGAAAGTTCTGATAAGAAAAAATATCTTGAAAAGGCAATTAATCAACTTTCAGTTGAAGATTCAATGGTGATTACTCTTTATTATTTGAATGAGTATTCAATTGATGAGATTAGTGAACTTACAGATATGGGTAAATCAAATGTGAAAGTACGCCTGCATAGGGCACGAAAAAAAATGTTTGATTATCTAAGTAAATTACCCATTAGAGAAATAGTTTAGTTAAGTTTTTAAAATATTTGTGATGGAAGAAAACGAAAAAAGTAAGATTGATAAATATACAGTGAAAATCCTGAGGCATTTAGAGCAGGAAAAGCCTCCTGTTGATTTTACTGAAAAGATAATGGATGTAATACTTTCTGAACAAACAGACAGGAAGACAATTGAGGCATTTGGCTCAAAAAAGTTTTTTGTAATTTTTATAACTGTTTTTATATCAATTGTGTTGCTGGCTGTATTTTTACCATCTGGAGCATATGTGCTGCCAACTGGTTTAAATGCTGCAAAAGATGTTCTTGGCCATTTTCAAATAGATTTTTCATTTATTTCCAGTCCTATATTTTCTGTTTTGAAAGGTAATGTGGTATTAAAGATTTTGCCGATAGCTGTTATTGCTTTAGTAATTCTTGAAAGGCTGTTGCTAAGATATAGTGATTCGTGGAAAACGTAAGGTCACTCCAGAGCGAGACAAGACATATGATAAAAAAAGCCCCGAAATTTTTCGGGGCTTTTTAAAATTAAAATGGTAAACCTGAATTTTCATCTTCAGGTGGAATGTCATTTTCATTTATAGGAGGCATTGCATTAGTGCTTTGATCTGATGCATTTTGC
>JAOZNO010000195.1 GCA_029933755.1 Bacteroidales bacterium
TCGGCAATTTCAATATCTTTTTTTTCAACTTTAGCAAAAACATTATCATCAACCGTTGTGGTAGCCTTTTCAACAGGTATGTTTAGCAAATCAAATGAGTATATTTTGTTGTTTTTTAAGTTTGAAGGTCTTTTAAAGTCAATTTTTTTCTCAGATTGATTATAGCTAAAACTAAATTCATTTTTAGAACCGTCTTTTTCTGTAAAACTTCCTGCTTGTTTCCATTTTGTACCCGGTTGAAATACAAATAAATAGTTTTGTCCTTTTTCCAGTTGAATATAGCCAATATCAGTTTCGTTTTGGTAATAGTTAAACTGATTTATTAATGGATAACTGTAAACAATGTTTTCATGTGGAATATAATCGGGTGCTTCGCCGGTAGTAAAAGTAGTTTTCATGTTTTCAATAACTTTATTACCATCGGCCATGATGGTTTGCCAATTTTCGTTTACTTTTTCTTTAAAACTTACCTGCACATCTAAACTTAATTGTTTTTGGGGTGGTAAAATTTCAAATGAATTAAAAGCCAGTACATCTTTTTCGCTATTCCAGTTTAAATCACCTTGTAATGTATTTGTTCCATCTTTTACCTGAAAATGATCCAGTTCAATTTTAAAAGATAAATCATTACCATCCATATCCTGTAAATTGAAAATTTTGCCAATAGGCATATTAAAAATTGCCTGGGGGTTATTAAATACATTTACATCATTTGACCCATCGTTTGGAGTAGCTTCGGCTATTACTTCAATACCTTGAACAGGACTTCCACCACTACCCTCCATATTGCATTCTTCGCCAATGGTTAAATCAAAACGACAATTTCCGCTAACCAAACCGCCTAATATGCTGTATCGACCGCCTACTACACCATGCATCCAAAACGGGTTTGGTAATTTTGCCTGTAAAACGGCAGCAGCTCCTACACGTAGTATCTCATAATTCCCTTTTATAAATCTCCAATCCACCTCAATACCAATTGCACCTTCTATATAAGCCCAAACTTGTCCGTTTGCATACCAACCATTAATACCCAATGGTTCAGACAACCCTTTACAGTTTACATTGCCATAATTTTTAAGCATTACATCAAAACCAGCTCCGGCATCAAATTGAGCATAAAAAGGTGTAAAGGCCAATTTGCCTGTACTAATGTTTAAGCCTGCACCAAAAGCAATTCCTTTTCCTTCGCCCAGGGCATTTTCGTTGGCCATATAATTCAGATCTATACCACCTAAAATTTCTGATACTTTTGCTGGTGGTGGTGGACTTGCCGGTATATTTGTCCCCATCATAAAATAGGAGTTTAATTCAGCTAAGCCTAATACGGAAATTCCTATCCTGTCCATTGGTTTTCCTATATGTATGTACCATTCATCAGGGGCAAAATGCATCACCGCATCACCGGCTCTTCCATTAGGGCCAATACCCGTTATAACATCTCCCGGCATATTTATATAAACGGAAAGGTTTCCATGTGTTACCTTATTACGGAAATCAAAGTCAAGTTTGGTATATGCTGAAATACTCGCCCGGGTGTCTGTATCTTTTTCTTCAGGGGCGTTAGGATCAAAACCATTGGATAGTTTTTCACATTTTTCTAAGAATTTTTTCACATTTTCGGGCAATGGGGGTGTCATAAAATATCCATTCCCAACAAACACTATTCTATTAACTCCTGCATATTTGTTAAAAGCCATTTCAAGGGTAAGATCAGCATTAAAAGCCTCTTTTTTTGTCAGGCCAATACCTACTGTTGCTTTAAACCCATAAAGAGTTTCTACATCAGGTTTGTAAATAATACCTGATTCCGTTTTCCCAATAGTACTTGTTGAATTTTCATTATATCCCAACTGCCTCATGTGGTGATAAATACCACCACCAAATTGATATAAATTTACTCCTGTAAATATCGGAAGTCCGTTTTTTAAAGTAAGCAAAGCATCGGCATAGAAATAGCGCATACCATCAATATTTCCGAAAATAGCAGTCGCTTCTAATTTAGGCAGTGATTTAAATTCTGCATCTATAGTACCTGAAAACCCATTGCCATAAACAGGATCTTGTTTGTACCATTGCGCAGTTCCTTTTAATTTGAATGCTCCCTGATTTACGTCAATAACTATTTTACTAACCTCAAAACCATCGTATTTCCACTTTTGTCGGTTGTTTTCTTCGTAGGATTTAGCATAAAAGGTTAATCCTGTTTCTCCTGCAAATCCTGCATTCTCACTTTTTACCAGATTTAAGTTCAAATCGAACTTAAGTCCGGTTCTATCTTCCTGATTAAGCATTCCGATATTAGAAATAGAAATGGGGTATTTCCCAAATTTTTGCTGTGAATCTTCTGTTCCAAAAGAAAAGCTTTCAACTTTTACATAAGGTTTCTCCGGGCTAAGTTCAAGCCTTTCAAAATCAAGTCCTGTGATTTCGGTTTCTTTATTTTTTATTGAAAGGGCTCCATTAAGCACTGCTTTAGGTTTAAATTTACCATCTACAACACTAATATCTATGTATGAATTGGGGTCTAATCGCAATTTAGCTGCCCACATATCCATATTTAGGGTTTCCTGTGTTTCAACAATAAAATTGTAATTATTATCAAGATCAATAAATGCTTCGTAGTTTAAGGTAGCTGTATCAGATAAAGGAGGAACAGTAATTGTTCCGTTAAAACCGCAGGATACCATTTGGTTTTTGGTTATTTCGGCTGAAATCTCATCTAATGAGAATGGCCACTTACCAATTTTACCTTCACCCTTTGGAATCACGTTTTTAGCTGAAAAAAGTCCACTAATGCCCATATTATCAATAATCATATTATGAGCCTCAATGGTTGACCTTTGTACTGTATCTTTACTAAGATTACCGGGTAGCCTCACAATCATATCCTTTAAAAAGAAACCTTTCCACATTTTTGTATTCCCTTCTACAAAATCAGGTGATTGGTAGCCCTTAGGGAATACCATGGATGGTGAATTAGCCAGTTCGCTAAAATCAAATACGGCACTATTAACCGCAATGCTAAAATCTTTTAAATCTTTGTGCTGAAAGGCTGTAATACTTACTTCAACCAATAAATCATCCCAGCCCTCAAGTTGTGTTTCAAAACTGGCTTTTACTTTTTTATTTTCGTCCTTAATTATTTGTCCATCCGGTCCCTCGGGTAATAGCATTTCGCGACTAAACTCAATGTCGCCTTGTAAACCCATGGATTTATAACCCTTGCAGTCCCACTCTACAAAAGTTTTGCTTTCTTCACCCTTTATCACAAGGGTCATTTGTTCACCAAGTGGAATATCTGCATTTTCGAGTAATTCAAGCCGTGCCCCGGCAGTAAACCCCCCAGGTGCAAAATTTATATCCTTTCCTTTTAAGGCAATGCGTTTTTCTGATTCGGGCACTTCACATGACATGTATGCGGTAACCGTAGCACCATCAGGTGTAAATTTCATGGTTTCGAGCACAATGATGTTTACCGTGTTCCCAATATTTTTTTTAATACCCACAGGCAAAGTCACTGAAAGGGCCTCATCAATGGAGGAAATTGTACGCTCTTCTTCAACTACTTGTTTATGAAGAGAGTTAGCCTTATTAACCTCTGTGCTATCGTTAGGAGGATCAATAGGTAAATGATAAACAGAAGCTGACAACTGAATAGGAAAAATCAGGCTTATGAGCACTAGAAGGTTTAGGAGCTTCATAGGCTAATAGTTTTGTATAGTATAAGGTATAGGTAAATTAATCTATAAAAGTAAAATCTTTACATAACTAAAAGAAAATTATAAGTAATTTAGAATTATTCTATTTTATCTGCTTATATTTTAGAGTTAAAGTGCTAATAAGAAAGCAAAATGAAAGTTATTGTTAGTAAATGTGCAGATTTGTGTGCTCATACATTAATGCTTTTAACCTGATGAATTATTCAGGTTAAATACAACAAAAGGTCAATTTGACATTTTTTCACAGCTATTTTCTGTAATTTTGTTTAATAATACGAACTAGCTAAAGAATCTGCACAAAAAAAACATGAAAAGTTTTTACCTCAGCCTTTATTTTTCCAGACGCTTTTATTTAAGTGCAGCAGTTCTTGTGTTATTTTTTTCTTTCGGGCATTTTTTACCGCTTTTTTATATAATTGCTAAGGTTTCAGCTTTGTTTCTTTTGTCAATTACATTTCTTGATATTTTAATGCTTTATCGGTTTAAAAAGCCAATACTGGCAGAGCGAAAACTTTCAGAACGTTTATCGAATGGAGACAATAATAGGCTTGAAATAAATTTGGAAAACAACAGCTCTTTACATCTTAAATTAAAAATTATTGACGAAATACCCTTCCAGTTCCAAGTTCGAAATTTTGAATTAGAAACTGTGCTTCAGCCAGGTGTTGATACAGTATTGGAATATTTTTTAAAACCCCAAGTCAGGGGTGAATATCATTTTGGCAACTTAAATGTGTTTATACAGCAATCATTAGGTTTAATAACAAGAAGGATTCGTTTTGATTTACAAAAAACAGTTCCGGTTTATCCATCATATATTCAAATGCGTAAATATGAGCTTTTGGCCATATCAAACCGACTTACTGAAGTTGGAATAAAGAAAGTGCGGAGATTAAGTCATGCACTTGAATTTGAACAAATCAGAGATTATGTAAAAGGTGATGATTTTCGAACAATCAACTGGAAAGCAACAGCTCGTAGGTCACAATTAATGGTAAATCAGTATTTGGATGAGAAATCACAGAAAGTATATTGCCTGATAGATATGGGGCGCAGCATGAAAATGCCATTTGAGGGGATGAGCTTGTTGGATTATGCTATTAATTCAAGCCTGGTATTATCAAATATTGCCATGCATAAGAAGGATAAAGCTGGTTTGATAAGTTTTTCAAATAAAATTCACACACATTTACCTGCTGAAAGGAGTAGTTTGCAGATGAAACGTATACTGGAATCACTATATAATCAACAAACTGATTTTTCAGAAACTGATTTTGAACAAGTTTATTCAATAATAAAACGGAAAATAAATCAGCGTAGCTTACTTGTTTTATTTACAAACTTTGAGTGGCATATCTCACTAATGCGACAAATGAAATTTTTAAGACAATTAAACCGCTCTCATCTTTTAGTTGTAGTGTTTTTTAAAAATACTGAATTGCATGATGTAATTAAATCGAAAGTAAAATCAGTTGATGAAATTTACCTTAAAACAATTGCTGAAAAATTGACTTTCGAAAAACGGCTGATTGTAAAGGAATTGCAAAAATACGGTATACAAAGCATTCTTACAGAACCTGAAAACCTTAGCGTACAAAGTATTAATAAATATCTGCAATTAAAAGCAATGGGGCAAATTTAGTATTGTAGCTTGATAATCATGAGTCTTTTTCTGAAGTTTTGAAAAAAGCAACAACTCCTTTAAGTTCGGTAGCTTTATCTGAAAGTTCAGTGGCACTTGATGCCATTTCCTCACTTGATGCTGCATTTTGCTGAGTTACCTGATTTAAAGATTGTATTGCATTATTCACTTGATTGGTTCCGTTACTTTGCTCAATACTGGCTGAAGCAATTTCAGCTACTAAAGTATTTGTTTTTTGCATTTCTGGTAGGCTAAGTTGTACTAATTCACTTGTGTTTTTACTTAGTCCCAGGCTTTTAGCTGCAAGCGATACAATTTCATCTGCTGCTAGTTTGCTTCTTTCTGCTAGTTTTCTTACTTCCGCAGCAACTACTGCAAAACCTTTTCCTGTTACACCAGCCCTGGCAGCTTCTATAGCGGCATTAAGTGCAAGAATATTTGTTTGAAATGCAATATCATTAATAATTAGAATTTTATCACTAATGATTCTGTTTGCTTCGCTACTTTCTTCCGATTTTGTATTTAATTCAGACATCCTTTGGTAGGCTACCTGTGTTATATTTTGTGTGCTTTGCGCATTGTCTTTATTTTGTTCAATATTTGAGACAAACTCTTCCATTGTGCTTGAAACTTCCTCAACAGTTGCTGCTTGCTCAGAGGCTCCTTTAGATATTTCCTGTACACCTGCTCTAAGCTCACCAGATGCATCTGCAATATAATTTGCATGATTTATAACATCACGGACAATTGTACTTAACTTTTCAACCATTAAATACATTGATTTAAGAGCACCGTATTTATATTTTGATTCATCCAAGTCCATGCTTAAGTCACCTTTTGCGATATTGTCTGCAATCTCAGCTACAATTTCAGGCTCACCTCCAAGCAATTTGTAAATATTCTTTATTATCTGTAAAGAAAGTACGAAAGAGGAGATAATACTAATTATTATTATTGCTATAAGTATGATGAGGTTTTTACTTGCCTTGTCTTCAGAATATTTAATTAATGCATTTAGTGTAGTTTCTACATTTGGTTCTAATTTGTGAACCTGAGTACGCATCTCACCTATGAGCCCTTCAGTCTCTTTATTTCCAATAACTTTGTCAAGCGCAACAATTGCCATAAAAGACTTTTGATATTCAGTAATTGATTTAATTGCTACATTTTTTTTATTCGTATTTGTAACTGAACGGTTAATTTCTTCCTGGAACTTACTTATTTCATTATTGAATTTTTCAACAAATTTTGTTATTCTATAAAGATTATAGTCTATCTCGTATCGACGCAATAGTACCATATGTATTGTGGTTTTTTCATTTTTTTCTACTTTATCAATTACGTTTTCAAGATTATCAATAGATTTACGCATTTTTCCTATCAAACCGGTATCTTTAAAACCTCTCTTTTTTTGTTCTTCAACTAATCTTAAAAATAGTTTATTATATGAGCCAAACAGAGTGCTCACTTTATTTGTCTCTTCCTCAACTCCAGCATAGATATAATAATCGTCAGCTTTTAAAGAAT